>CALMYM010000001.1 GCA_937873675.1 uncultured Alphaproteobacteria bacterium
ACGGTGGCCATGAACTGCGGAAGGGCGTTGAACCGCGCCTCGAAGCGCCGCCAGTCGTAATGGTCGCGCCAGTAGGCGGCAAGCTCCTCGAGATAGTCGAGCGGCACGCCCTGCGACCATCGCCTCTCCGGCGGCGCCACGTCGCTGCGCTTCAACGCCCACGAGTTCGCCGCCTTCGACGTCTTCATGCTGGAGCGCCCCGGGGCGGCCGAAGAGCACGGCCCCGAGCTGATGGAGAAGGCGCGGGCCTGGTTCGACACCACGACCGAAGAGGATCGCGCCGGACTGCTCGCCAACATCATGGCCGGCCTGCCGGGCGCCTACGACCGCTACGACATCCCGCAGCTGCGCGCCCAGCTCGCCCGCTACGACGGTATCGACCGGGCGAAGCTCAGGGCCAATCTCGTTCGTTTCCTCGAGGAGATCATCCCGACGGCGGAGGAGGTCGGCATCCGTATGGCGATCCATCCGGACGACCCGCCGCGCAACCTGATGGGCCTGCCGCGCATCGTCTCGTCGGCCGAGGACATCGACTTCATCCTGAACGCCGTGCCGTCGCCGGCCAACGGGCTGACGCTGTGCGCCGGCTCGCTCGGGGCGGGGGCGCAGAACGACGTGCCGGCGATCGCCCGGCGCTTCGCTCGGCGCATCCACTTCACCCACCTCAGGAACGTCGCCAAGGAGCCGGACGGCTCGTTCATGGAGGCCGATCACCTCGGCGGCGACACCGACATGGTCGATCTGGTCTCCGCCCTGCTCGAGGAGCAGGGGCGGCGCAAGGACGGCGGCGAGGAGAACTGGCGCATCCCGATGCGTCCCGACCACGGCCACGAGCTGATGGACGACGTCGGGCGTGGCTCGCATCCGGGCTATACCGCGGTCGGCCGGCTCAAGGGCCTCGCCGAGCTGCGCGGCGTCATGTGCGCCGTCTCGGCGATCAAGAAACTGCCGTTGTGATACTCGGCCGATGAAATTCGGACTCGTCCGAATTTCATCGGCATCACGGCCTGACCGGCCGACGCCCGTTCGGGCTCGTCTTCACCGACGAAGTTTCGAAAAGGTCGAAACTTCGTCGGTTCGGTATGAGACCATCGGTCATCGAAAACGACCGATGGTATCCCCGACGCGAATTTCTCGTGCCTCCGATGCAGATGAGAAATTCGCGTGTCTTCGAAGGCCGGGTGCCTCGGCACCTTCGGCCTTCGGCGTGACGCGCTGCCGGCGCGCCGGTCCGATCGCGACCCATTCGATCACGCTCCGTGCTTCGCGCGGGGCGTGATTTCGTTCGTCGGTACCGACGCGTCGACGCGACCGCGCGATGGCGCAGCGAACCGGCGGACATGACGTGGGGAAGAAGGGGAAATGGTGCCTGGGGACGGATTTGAACCGCCGACACGCGGATTTTCAATCCGCTGCTCTACCAACTGAGCTACCCAGGCGACCGGGCGGGAGGAGCGGGCGCGAGCCCGTTTCCCGAAGGTGGCGGGTTTATAGTCGGTGAGATCGGGGCTGTCCAGAGGGGTTTCGCGATCCGGACGCGGAAACCGTGCGAAGCGACCAAGTCCGTGCCGGCGTTCACGGATTCCGGCCGGCTTCGATCGCGGCGGCACGGTCCGGGGCGCTGGGTGGGCAAGATTCGACGCCACGGCGGGGATCGACGGCGCATCGATCCGCCGTCGACGCGGGATCTGCTCGGCGCGCGAATCCGTCGCGTGTGCCGGCTCGACGACGGTTCGATGTCGACGAGCGGCGAACGTCCTCGCCGGCGGGTTTAAACCTCGCCGCTCTCCTCGCCGCCGTCCTCTTCGACGACCGGGACGGCGTAGGCACCGGTCAGCCAGCGGTGCAGGTCGACCTCACGGCAGCGCGGCGAGCAGAAGGGGCGAGCCGCGAGCGTCGCCGGCTTTCCGCAGATCGGGCAGGGCTTGGTCGGGGCGACGGCGCCCTCGGTCTCGGGGCGCGGCTTCGGGCGTTGGCGGCTCGCCATGTCAGGCGACCGGCACGAGCGGCGCCGACCAGCCGGCGCGGACGGGGAAACCGGCGCCTTCCAGCATGCCGACGGTCTCGGCGAGCGGCAGGCCGACGACGGCCGGGTAGGAGCCGACGAGTTTGACGACGAAGCCGCCGGCGATGCCCTGGATGGCGTAACCACCGGCCTTGCCGCGCCATTCGTCGGAGGCGAGGTAGGCGGCGATCTCGGCCGACGACAGGCGCTTGACGCGCAGGCGGGTGTCGACCAGACGGACCTTGATCGCGCCGGCCGGGGTGACGAGGCCGATGCCGGTCCACACCCGATGGGAGCGGCCGGAGAGGAGGCGCAGGCAGCTCTCGGCGTCGTCGACGGTCTCGGCCTTGGGCAGGATGCGGCGGCCGACGGCGACGACGGTGTCGGCGGCGAGAATGTAGGAGCCGGCCCAGTCGGGTTCGCGCGTCGACCAGGCGAGCGCCGCTTCCGCCTTGTCCTTGGCGAGACGCAGCGCCAGCTGGCGCGGCAGTTCGGCCTTGAGCGGGGTCTCGTCGACGTCGGTCGGATGCAGGTGATCGGGATCGATGCCGACCTGCTGCAACAGTCCCAACCGGCGCGGCGAGGCGGAGGCCAGCACGAGTTTGGGACGGGCGTCGGTCATGGATCTGGTCTCGGGTCGGGGTGGGGATCGGTCGGCGGGAAGCTAGCGGATCGGGGGGCGAAAGGGAACCCGAGGCGGGCGCGTGCGGCCGATCAATGCCCGCCCGTCGGTTTCCACTCCAGGCGCGCCTTGATGCGGCGGGCGAGGCCGTCGCGGACCTGGCGGTAGACCTCCATGATCTGATCGCGCGAGCCGTTGGCGAGCTGGGGATCGGGGGCCGGCCAGTACTCGACCTCGGCGGCGATGGTGCGGGTCATGTCGAGGGCCTTGTGGTGGGCCTCCGGCGCCAGGGTGATGATGAGGTCGAAATTGTCGTCCTCGATCTCCTCGATGGTGCGCGGCCGATGGCGCGAGATGTCGACGCCGAGCTCCTCCATCGCCTTGACCGAGAACGGGTCGAGCTCGCCTTTGCGGACGCCGGCGGACTGGATGTAGATGGTCTTGGAGAACCACAGGCGCGCCAGGGCTTCGGCCATGGGCGAGCGGACGGCGTTGAGACCGCAGACGAAGAGGACGGAGCTCGGACGCATCCGATCCACCGGCGTCATCCCTTCCAGTGCAGCGAGCAGATCAGGGTGAAGAGGCGGCGGGCGGTGTCGAAGTCGATCTCGACCTTGTCGGCGAGGCGATCGATCAGCACCTGCGAACCTTCGTTGTGGAGGCCGCGGCGACCCATGTCGATCGCTTCGATCTGCGACGGGGTCGAGGTGCGGATGGCGGCGAAATAGCTCTCGCAGACGAAGAAATAGTCTTTGACGATGCGGCGGAACGGCGTCAGCGACAGGAGGTGGACGGCGACCGGGGTGCCGGCCTCGTCGCGGATGTCGAAGGCGAGGCGATTGTCGACCATGGCGAGGGTGAGCCGGAAGGGTCCGCCGTCGTGACCGGCGGGGGCGAAGTGGTTCTCTTCGATCAGGTCCCAGATGGCGACGGCGCGCTCGTGCTCGACATCGGCGCTGGAGCGCTCGATGGACCCCTCGTCCAGCTTCACCTCGACGAGGCGGGTGCGCGGCTTCTCTATCGTCTGCGGCGAGCCCATGGTCGGCGCGTGCCCTCCCGGGCTGTCGGTTGGACGGCGGAGCGAGGCGCCCCGAGCCATCAGAGGTTGAGGCGGATCGACACCGAGCGGCCGTGGGCGTCGAGGCCTTCGGATTTCGCCAGGAGCATCGCCGCCGGGCCGAGCGCGCGCAAGCCCTCGGCGTCGAGTTGGAGGATCGACGTTCGTTTGACGAAGTCGAGCACCGACAGGCCGGAGGAGAAGCGCGCCGAGCGGGCGGTCGGCAACACGTGGTTGGAACCGCCGACGTAGTCGCCGATCGCCTCGGGCGTATGGTGGCCGAGGAAGAGGGCGCCGGCGTTGCGCACCTTGGCGGCGAGCGGGCCGGGATCGTCGAGGGCGATCTCCAGATGTTCGGCGGCGATGCGGTCGGCGAGCGGCACGGCTTCGTCGAGGTCGCCGACGAGGATGATCGCGCCGTAGTCGCGCCAACTCGCCCGCGCCGTCTCCGAGCGCGACAGGGTGGCGAGCTGCTTCTCCACCGCGTTCTCCACCTGATCGGCGAGTTCGGCACTGTCGGTGATCAGGATCGACTGGGCGGCGGGATCGTGCTCGGCCTGGGCGAGCAGATCGGCGGCGAGCCAGTCGGGATCGTTCTTGGCGTCGGCGAGGATCAGCACCTCCGACGGGCCGGCGATCATGTCGATGCCGACCTTGCCGAAGACGCGGCGCTTGGCGGCGGCGACGAAGGCGTTGCCGGGGCCGACGATCTTGGCGACGGGGGCGATCGAAGCGGTGCCATAGGCGAGGGCGGCGACGGCCTGGGCGCCACCGACCTTCCACACCTGGTCGACGCCGGCGAGATCGGCGGCGGCGAGCACCAGCGGGTTGAGCTTGCCGTCGGGCGTCGGCACCACCATCACCAGACGGTCGACGCCGGCGACCTTGGCCGGCACGGCGTTCATCAGCACCGAGGAGGGATAGCTCGCGGTGCCGCCGGGCACGTAGAGGCCGACGGACTCGAGCGCCGTCCATTTCGAGCCCAAGGTCACGCCGAGGGCGTCCGTATAGACATCGTCCTTCGGCATCTGGCGGGCGTGATGCGAGCGGATGCGGTCGCGGGCGAGTTCGAGCGCCGCGTGGGTCTCGGCATCGACGGGCGACTTGGCGGCGGCGATCTCGTCGGCGGTGACACGCAGGCCGGTCGAGCGCAGGTCGACGCGGTCGAACTTGGCGGTCAGATCGTAGAGGGCTTCGTCGCCACGGGCACGCACGTCGGCGATGATCTCGGCGACGGCGCGATCGACGTCCTCGGAGACCTCGCGCTTCATGTCGAGGAGATCGGCGAAGCGAGCACCGAAGTCGGCGTCGCGGCTGTCGAGACGGATGGCCAAGGTCGAATGCCTCGAAAACAAGAAACCGGGAGAGCCGCGGTGAACCGCCGCCCTCCGACACGTGGGGAGCGTGGTACCCGATCGGAAGGGGCGGGGCAACGCCGGCCGCGCTCCGCCGCCGCCGAAAGCGCCGGAATGCGCCGAAGTCGCGACATTTCAGAGTCGCCGCGTGTACGTGTTTTCGCTAGGGTCCAGGGATCGCAGATCTCCCCGCACCACAGGAACGAGACCCGATGACCGTCCTTCTCCCCACTTCGCCGCTTCGCCCTTCGCATCGCCGGTCGATCGGCGCGGCGTTTCTCGCCGGCGTGGCGGTCGCGATCGCGGCGTTTTCCGCGCCGGCCTTCGCCGGCTACGACAAACCGGTCGCGACCAAGAAGGCGACGTCCAAGGACGGTCAGGAGAGCATCTGCACCGACTACGGCGACGTCGCGGTGATCGAATCCCGCGACGGGCCGAGTGCTGCGCCGGCGCGGTTGGTTTCGGGGGACGGTGCGCGTTGCGGCGCCGCAGCGGCGAAGCGGGGCCGTGAACTGCCGACCGCCGACATGGGTCTGGAGGGTCGTGCCGGGCCGGTGCTGATCTTCACCCAGATGGACGCCCACGGGGCGGTCGATTTCACCGTCGTCCGCATCCGCGACGGTCAGGTGCTGGTGAAGGAGGCGGTCGTCGGCGATCCGGCCTTCAAATCGGTCACCGTGCGTCGCGACGGGTCGGTGGTGTTGACCTACCGGCGCGGCGTCAACGCGTCCTGTTCGCTCCATCAGAACGCCTCGGCCTGTTGGGCGCAGATGGTCGAGGAGGGCTCGGTGCCGCGCGAGATGGCCAAGCAGGCGCCGCAGGGGAGCGCCTGCAAGGCGGCCTACGCGGCGATGTCGGCGCCGCGCGATGCGCCGAGCATCGCCGAATGGGAGCAGGAGACGACCATCGAATTCGAGGGGCCGATCACCAGACGTATCTCGGGGGCGGTCGGGTGCGGCGTCCTGCCGTGAGCCACCCTCTGAGCGGCCGACAGCGGCGGGGCGATCTCCGGATCGGTCCCGCCGGAACCGGAGATCACGCCCCTTCGTGCCGCGGGCAGCTTTCGGTCGCCCAGGCGGCGCCGAGATCGCACAGACCCGCTTCGAGGCACTCGACCTCGATGCGCAACGCACCACCACCGGCGAAGATCGCCTCGACGACGCCGGAGGGCGGATCGGTCTCGGTGAAACGCAGGGCGAGGAGCTCGAGCACCGTGTCGGGCCGATCGCGCGGGATGTGATGGGCCTGGACGCGGGTGACGCGGTCGAAGCGCAGGGCGGAGCGGCGGCGCTCGAAGGCGCGGCGGCTCTTCTCGCCGGCGCTCTCCCAGACGAAGCGGTTGAGGGCGAGCACCAGACGCTTCTCGTCGGCGCGCCAATGGATGTCGCCGACCTTCAGGATGGCGTCCTGGAGATGGGCGGAGAGGATCTCGAGATCTTCGGCGTCGAGGGCGAGCAGTTTCAGATCGGTCATGGCGCTCTTTCGGGGCGTCGCGGATCGGCGGAAGCCGTTTCATCCCAGATAGGAAGCCGAGGCCCGCGCCACAACCCGAAAACGCCCGATCCGAACACGCCGTCGGCCCGCTCCGTGCGACGCGCTCAGCGCATGCCTTCGCCGGAGATGCGCTCGATCACCGCGCCGCACCGCGACAGCTTCTCCTCGAGGCGCTCGAAGCCGCGGTCGAGGTGGTAGACGCGGGAGACGATGGTCTCGCCTTCGGCGACGAGGCCGGCGATGACCAGCGACACCGAGGCGCGCAGGTCGGTGGCCATGACCGGGGCGCCGACCAGACGCGGTACGCCGGTCACCGTGGCGGTGCGGCCGTCGATGGCGATGTGGGCGCCGAGGCGGGCGAGCTCGGCGACGTGCATGAAGCGGTTCTCGAAGATCGTCTCGGTGATGCGCGAGGAGCCGGCGGCCCGCGTCATCAGCGCCATGAACTGGGCCTGCAGGTCGGTCGGGAAGCCGGGATAGGGCTCGGTGACGACGTCGACGGGGCGGATCGGGTCGGCCGGATCGCGGGCGACGCGCAGGCCGCCGTCGACCTCCTCGATCGTCGTGCCGGTGGCGGCGAGCACGTCGAGGGCGGCGCGCAGCAGGTCGCCGGAGGTGTTGGTCAGGGTCACCTCGCCGCCGGTCATGGCGACGGCCATGGCGTAGGTGCCGGTCTCGATGCGGTCGGGCATCACCCGGTGGGTGGCGCCGTGCAGGCGGTCGACGCCCCGGATGCGGATCACCGAGGTGCCGGCGCCCTCGATCTTCGCCCCCATGGCGACGAGGCAATCGGCGAGATCGACCACCTCGGGCTCGCGGGCCGCGTTCTCGAGGATGGTCTCGCCCTTGGCCAGGGTCGCGGCCATCATCAGCGTGTGGGTGGCGCCGACCGAGACCTTGGGGAAGACGTAGCGGGCGCCCTTCAGGCCACCCGGGGCCTCGGCCATGGCGTAGCCGGCGACGATGTCGATCTTGGCGCCGAGGGCCTCGAGGCCGGCGATGAACAGGTCGACCGGGCGCGTGCCGATGGCGCAGCCCCCGGGCAGCGACACCTGGGCGCGATGGCAGCGGGCGAGCAGCGGTCCGATCACCCAGAACGAGGCGCGCATCTGGCTGACAAGCTCGTAGGGGGCGCGGGTGTCGACGATCTCGCGGGCGGTGAGATGGATGGTCTGGCCGGCGAGGTGGTCTTCACCGGGGCGCTTGCCGTTCAGCGAATAGTCGACGCCGTGGTTCGACAGGATGCGGGTGAGGAGCGACACGTCGCGCAGGCGCGGCATGTTCTCGAGGGTCAGGCGTTCGTCGGTGAGCAGCGAGGCGATGATCAGCGGCAGGGCGGCGTTCTTGGCGCCGGAGATGGGGATGATCCCGTCCAGCCGATTGCCGCCGACGATCCGGATCTTGTCCATGAAACGCGCCTCTTCGCCGAGATGTCCGCCGGGCTCGAGATCGCCCGCGCGCGGAGGGGCCGGTCACCGGCCGGTTTTCGCCGTCTTCGGTCCGCCACCCGAGTGTCGCGCTCCCTTAGCCGGTCGCGACGGGGGGAGCAAGTGCGGGGCATTCCGCCACGGCGCGCCGGACGGCTCTTCGACGCGAATCCGGCGTGGCCGATGCACTTCGAAACCAGCCCGGCGTGGCCGAACCGTGGCGCGGGCGGTCGCGCCGTCTTCGAAATTCCGGCGGGTCGGTCGACCGTCGGGTCCCGGAGGGACGACGAGACGGCGGACCCGGCGCGATCAGTCGTCGGCCGGCGGCTCGGCGTCGCGAGATCCGGCGTCGGCCTCGCGGCCGCGGGTCTGGTCCTTGCGGCGGCGCAGATTGGCGCGTAGCTGGGCGGCGAGGCGCTCGGCGCGCTCGTCCCGGGCGGAGGGGCGGGGAGGGGGCGATTCGGGTCGGTCGGACATGGGCCGATCATGCCAGAGCCGAGGATCGCCCGGAACCGGCGTCGGTCGGGTGTGGCGGGACACGGCGAGGCGGCGACGGTGGGCGCACGACCCCTGTGGCAGGCGCGGCGTCGGCGAATTCCGCGGTGTTTCGCCGGTGGTCATTTCCTCGGGCGACGAGGCTTGCGCTCCCGGAGCGACTGTGGCACATAGCGCTCCGCACGAGGCACCCCGGCACCGCTGGGCGGACCCATGGGTCGACGCCTCGCCCGCCGGCCGCGTCTCGCGGGTCGCGCATGCTGCGGTAGCTCAGTGGTAGAGCACTCCCTTGGTAAGGGAGAGGTCGAGAGTTCAATCCTCTCTCGCAGCACCATTCCTCCTCCGCCCTCGACCGATGCACGCTCGAACGCCGCCGGCGTCGCGCATCGCTGCGCCACGTCTCGATCGGAGCGCCGCGTCTCGTTCGGATCCGGGTGCCGGGGCGCGGCTGCTCGCACGGCGAGACACCGGGCGCGGCGAATCGTTCCGGTTCCACGTGGATGGACCGGTGAGGTCGTCGGATCGGTGCCGTCGACGAAAAAGACGGCGCACCGCCGAGCGATGCACCGTCGAGTCATCTCGAGAAAAGCCGCGGTAAGGACGACCGGGTGCGTCTGCACCCGGTCGACTTCGATCCGAAGCGGAAACTCAGCGGCGGTTCTTCTTCTTTTTCTTCTTACGCGGGGTGGGCTGATCGGACGCCTTGCCGTTGGAGCCGCTCATTCCGGCCATGCCCTGCATGCCGGACATGCCGCTCATCCCGGACATGCCACCCATGCCCGACATGCCGCTCATGCCGCCCATACCGGACATGC
>CALMYM010000002.1 GCA_937873675.1 uncultured Alphaproteobacteria bacterium
CGATGGTCGGAAACGCCGCCGAGGCGACGGTCGCCCCCCTCGCCGAGGCGATCGGTGCGGCCGACCTCGTCCTCTTCGTCGGCGACGCCGAGATCGGCCCCGATGACGCGGCCCTGACGGTCCTCGACCGGTCCGGCCGGCGTCTCGGTCACGGCGCGGCGCTCACCGGGCTCGAATCGCTCGCCTGGGGCACGATCGCCGACCACCCCGCCCTGGTGCTACCGCACCGGCCGGAGGCGATCTTCGCGGCCCGCCTCACCCTGATCGCCCCCCTCCTCGCCGCTCTGACGGGGATGAGCGAACCACCGCCGACCGAGACCCGGCCGCTCTCCCGCAAGATCGTGTCGCAGGTCGGCCTGAGCGAGATCGCGCTCCTCGCCCGCGACGGCTCGTCCTGGCGGCCGCTCGCCACCGGCGGCCTGCCGTGGTCGGCGATCGCCGCCGCCGACGCCTTCGTCGAACTGCCGCCGGAAAGCGAGGGTTTCGCCGAAGGCACCCCCCTCGCCGCACGCCTCCTCACGTTTTCCCCCCATCGGAGCACCCCATGAAACAGGACCAGTTCCTCACCGTTCTCGGCCGTGACGAGGCGCTCGCCCGGTTCGAGGCGGCGCTCGCGGCTGAGCCGGTCGGGATCGAAACGGTGCCTCTGGCCGCCGGGCTCGGGCGCGTGGTGGCCGAGAACGTGGTGCCGGCGATCGACGTGCCGCCGTTCGATCGCTCGACCATGGACGGATTCGCGGTGCGCGCCGCCGACGTCGCCTCCGCCTCCGAGGCCGCACCGGTGACGCTCCGCCTCACCGGCGAAACCATCGCCTGCGGCACCGCCCCGAAGCACGCGGTCGCGGCCGGAGTGGCGACGGTCATCGCCACCGGCGGGCCGATCCCGACCGGCGCCGACGCCGTCGTGCCGGTGGAATGGACCGAGCCGGGCGCCGACGGCACCGTCGTCGTCCGCCGCCCCGTGGCGAGCGGCCAGAACCTCGCCTATGCCGGCTCGGACCTCGCCCGCGGCGAGGTGCTGCTGCGCCGCGGTTCGACCGTCGGCTCGCGCGAGATCGGCATGATGGCGGCCTGCGGCATCGGTTCGCTCGACGTCTTCCGCCGGCCCAAGGTGGCGGTGATCTCGACCGGCGACGAACTGGTCCAGCCGGGCGAGACACTCCGTCCCGCCGCCATCTACGATTCGAACGGGCCGATCGTCGCCGCCGCGGTCGCCGAGAACGGCGGCGAACCGGTCGCCTACGGCGCCATCCCCGACGACGAGGCGAAATTGCGCGCCGCGCTCCACCAGGCGCTCGCCACCTGCGACATGGTCATCCTCTCCGGCGGCACCTCCAAGGGCGCCGGCGACTTCACCGCCCGCCTCGTCGGCGAACTGGGTTCGCCCGGCATCGTCGCCCACGGCGTGGCGCTGAAGCCGGGCAAGCCGCTGTGCCTCGCCGTGTGCGAGGGCAAGGCCGTGGTGGTGCTGCCGGGCTTCCCGACCTCGGCGATGTTCACCTTCCACGAGTTCGTCGTGCCGTCGCTGCGCCGCCTCGCCGGGCTTCCCGCCCGCGCCGAGGCCAAGCTCGACGCCACCGTCCCCGTCCGCGTGCCGTCGGATCGCGGCCGCACCGAATTCGTCATGGTGTCGCTCGGCGAGGGACCGGCAGGCGAACGCATCGCCCATCCGGTGTTCAAGGGCTCCGGCTCGATCTCCGCCTTCGCCCAGGCCGACGGCTTCGTCATGGTCGACGCCCTCGCCGACCAGATGCCGGCCGGCACGCTGAGCGAGGTCACCCTGTTCTCCCCCGACGTGCGCATCCCCGATCTCGTCATCGCCGGATCGCACTGCGTCGGGCTCGAACCGGTGATCGATCGGCTGGCCGCCGAGGGCTGGGTGGTGCGCGTCCTGGCGCTGGGCTCGCTCGGCGGCATCCAGGCGGCCAAGCGCGGCGAATGCGACATCGCCCCGACCCACCTCCTCCATGCCGAGACGGGATCATGGAACCGGCCGTATCTCGGCGACGACATCGATCTCGTCGAGGGCTGGCGACGCGTCCAGGGCATCGTCCATCGCCAGGGCGACACGCGGTTCGACGGCAAGACCGTGGCGGAAGCGATCGAGACGGCGGCGAGTGCGCCCGACTGTCTGATGGTCAATCGCAACCAGGGCGCCGGCACCCGCATCCTCATCGACGGGCTGCTCGCCGGCCGCCGGCCGGAGGGCTACTTCAATCAACCGCGCTCGCACGGCGCCGTCGCCGCGGCGGTGGCGCAGGGACGGGCCGACTGGGGCATGGCGATCCGCGCGGTCGCCGAACCCTACGGCCTCGCCTTCATCCCCCACGGCGACGAGCACTACGACTTCGCCATCCCGAAGAACCGGATCGAGCGCCCGGCGGTGAAGGCGTTCCTGAAGGCGCTCGCCGAGGAGGGCGTGCGCGCGGACTTGCGGAAGATCGGCTTCGAGCCGGCGTGACGAACGCCGTAGGGTGCAAAGAGCCGAAGGCGAATTGCACCGACCGCTTCTCCGCGAGCGACGCGGCTCGATCCGCGAGGCCGCCGGTGCAATTCGCTGCGCTCTTTGCACCCTACCGTGCTTCGAGCCGGCGTGAATCGCAGTCGTAGGGTGCACCGAGCGAGGCGAGGTGCACCGGCGGAGCGGGATGCGAACGCCCGAGCCGGCGAGTTGTGCCTCACGTGCCATCGCTGCGGCGACGCCGGTGCACCTCGCTTCGCTCGGCGCGCCCTACGAGGCCGCGCCGTTCCCCCTCAACAGCCGTCGTCCAACCCGTCCTGTGCTTCCGGCGCCTCCATCAGCGCCTCGAGCGCGGCGACGTGCGGGGCGGCGGCTTCTTCGGTGGCGAGGAGCAACGCCCGGTAGCGCTCGACCACCTCGCGGCCGAGATCGGTGAGGGCCGCGCCCCCGCCCCCGGCGCCGCCGGTGTGGCCCTCGACCAGCGGCCGGCCGAAGGCCTTGTTGAGATGGTGGGCCACCTCACGGGCGCGCGGGTAGGCCAGGCCGGGGGCCCGCCCCGCCGCCGAGATCGAGCCGGTCTCGGCGATCGCCTCGAGCAGCGACACCTTGCCGTGGCCGATGCGCGTCTCCGGGTCGAGCTTGAGGAACAGGCGGATGGCGATCATGACGGCGTCTCTCCCCGGGCGAAGGCGATTTCCCCGGCCTCGACGGTTCACCCGTTCGGAGGCCGATATCGGTCGATCTTATTCGAACCCGCGGTGAAACGAAGCGTTTCCCATCGCCGCCGCGCTCTCGAGCGACCGAAAAAATCCCCCCGGTCGCGGATTGCAAAACCGCCTGCCACTGTTATGAATCGTTCCAACTACGAAGTAGTTCGGACGAAACGACGCGTTGTTCGCTTGTGAGCACAACGGTCTCGAGGCTATATCGCTTCGTTTTGCTCGAACAAACATAAAGAATTTCATATCGGGGGGAGACGCGGGCGCCGCCACGGAGCGGAGCACGTCGGACTCCCTCTCCCGCAACCCAAGGGAGGGCGCTCGGCATGATGAATTCGCTGCACATCGACCCCTCGAAATGCACCGGCTGCCTCCAGTGCGAGATGGCCTGTTCGTTCGAGAACCACGGTGTCTTCGCCACCTCGAAGTCGCGCATCAAGGTGTTCGACTTCCATTCGACCGGCCGCAAGGTGCCCTACACCTGCACCCAGTGCGACGAAGCCTGGTGCATGCACGCCTGTCCGGTCGGCGCCATCTCCGAGGACAAGAAGACCGGCGCCAAGGTGGTCAACGAGACGACCTGCGTCGGCTGCAAGGTGTGCACGATCGCCTGCCCCTTCGGGACGATCAACTACGTCGCCGACACCGGCAAGGTGCAGAAGTGCGACCTGTGCGCCGGCTCGCCGGCCTGTGCCGAAGCGTGTCCGACCGGTGCGATCACCTTCGTCGACGCGAACTGGACCGGCCTCGATCGCATGCGCGCCTGGGCCGAGAAGCTCGACACCCAGACGGCGACGGCCTGAGACGAGGAGGATCGAACATGTCCTGGCAACGCAAGATCCTGCGCGTCGACCTGACCGCCGGCACCTGCACCCCCGAAGACCTCAACATGGAGTGGGCGCACGAGTATCTCGGCTCCCGCGGTCTCGGGACGAAGTATTTCGTCGAGGAGGTCGGCGCCAAGGTCGAGCCCCTCTCGCCGGCCAACAAGCTGATCTTCGCCACCGGGCCGCTCACCGGCACCATGGCCTCGACCGGCGGCCGCTACACCGTCATCACCAAGGGTCCGCTCACCGGCGCCATCGCCTGCTCCAACTCGGGCGGCTACTTCGGCGCCGAGCTGAAGATGGCCGGCTGGGACATGGTCATCCTCGAGGGCAAGTCGCCGAAGCCGGTCTATCTCCACATCGAGAACGACACGGCCGAGCTCGTCGACGCCGCGGAGATCTGGGGCACGTCGGTGTGGCACACCGAGGAGCACCTGAAGAAGAAGCACCAGGACCCGCTGATGCGCGTCTCCTCGTGCGGCCGCGCCGCCGAGCAGGGCTGCCTCTACGCCGCGGTGGTCAACGACCTGCACCGCGCCGCCGGCCGCTCCGGCGTCGGCACGGTGATGGCGTCGAAGAACCTCAAGGCGATCGCGGTGCGCGGCACCAAGGGCGTCGCCACCATCCGTGACCCGAAGGCCTTCATGGAGGCCACCAAGGCCGGCAAGAAGGTGCTCGCCGACAACGCGGTCACCGGCCAGGGCCTGCCGGCCTACGGCACCCAGGTGCTGATGAACGTCATCAACGAGATCGGCGCGCTGCCGACCCGCAACCATCGCGACATCCAGTTCGAAGGCGCGCGGGACATCTCGGCGGAAGCCATGGCCGAGAAGCGTCCGACCGACGGCAAGGCCAATCTGGTCACCAACCAGGCCTGCTTCGGCTGCACCATCGCCTGCGGCCGCATCTCCCAGCTCGACAAGACGCACTACACCGTCGTCACCAAGCCGCAGTACTGGGGCGCCTCCGGCGGTCTCGAGTACGAAGCGGCCTGGGCGCTGGGCGCCGCCAACGGCGTCAACGACCTCGAGGCGCTGACCTACGCCAACTTCATCTGCAACGAGGACGGTTTCGACCCGATCTCCTTCGGCGCCACCGTCGGTGCGGTGATGGAGCTCTACCAGATGGGCGTCCTCACCAAGGAGCAGATCGGCATCGAGGCGCCGTTCGGCTCGGCCCAGGCGCTGACGTTCCTGGCGGAGAAGGTGGCGCTCGGCGAGGGCTTCGGCCGCGAAGTCGCCATGGGCTCGAAGCGGCTCTGCGAGAAGTACGGCCATCCGGACCTGTCGATGTCGGTCAAGGGCCAGGAATTCCCGGCCTACGACAGCCGCGGCATCCAGGGCATGGGTCTGACCTACGCCACCTCCAACCGCGGCGCCTGCCATCTGCGCAGCTACACCGTGGCCTCGGAAGTGCTGGGCATCCCGATCAAGACCGATCCGCTGGCGACCGAAGGCAAGGCGGGTCTCGTCAAGGCCTTCCAGGATGCCACCGCCGCCTTCGACTCGGCCGGCATCTGCATCTTCACCTCCTTCGCCTGGACGCTCGCGGACGTCGCGCCGCAGCTGCAGGCCGCCTGTGAAGGCGACTGGAGCCTGGAGAACCTGGAGAAGGTCGGCGAGCGCATCTGGAACATGGAACGCATGTTCAACAACGCCGCCGGCTTCACCTCGAAGGACGACAGCCTGCCCAAGCGCCTCCTGACCGAACCGGCCAAGACCGGTCCGGCCAAGGGTCTGGTCAACGGCCTCGACAAGATGCTGCCGGAATACTACCAGCTGCGCGGCTGGACGCAGGACGGCGTGCCGACCAACGAGACGCGCGTGCGCCTCGGGCTCTGACCACGCCCCTCCATCGCGGGCCGCGCGGGGTCGAAGACCTCCGCGCGGCCCTCTTCGTCCGAGACCGGACCTGCGGGAGCGCCTCATGAGACACGTCATCCTCGGCAACGGTCCGACCGGTGTCGTCGCCGCCGAAACCATCCGCAAGAAGAACCCGACCGACGAGATCGTCATCGTCGGCGACGAACACGAGCGGCCCTATTCGCGCATGGCGATCCCCTACCTGTTGGAAGGCAAGATCGCCGAGAGCGGCACGCTGCTGCGCCACGATCCCCACCATTGGGAGCGCACCGGCATCTCCCTCGTCGAAGCGCGCGCCACCGCGATCGACACATCGGCGAGCGTGGTGCGGCTGTCGAACGGCGACGCCCTCCCCTACGACCGGCTGCTGATCGCCACCGGCTCGCACCCCGTCCGTCCGCCGATCCCCGGCATGGACCTGCCCGACGTCGTCTCCTGCTGGACGCTCGACGACGCCCGCAAGATCCAGGACCGCCTGCGCCCCGGCGCCAAGGTGCTGCAGATGGGCGCCGGCTTCATCGGCATGATCATCATGGAGGCGATCGCCACCACGGTGAACAAGACCGGCGGCAAGCTCACCGTCGTCGAGATGGGCGACCGCGTCGTGCCGCGCATGATGACGCCCGAGGCGAGCCGCCTCATCCAGGCCTGGAGCGAGAAGGCCGGCGTCGAGATCCTCTGTTCGACCCGCGTCACCTCGGTCGCGACCAAAGCCGGCGGTGGCGTCACCGTGACCTTCGGCGACGGCGCGGCGCGCGACTTCGACTTCGTCATCTGCGCCACCGGCGTGGTGCCGACCATCGACTACCTGAAGGGCTCGGGCGTCGAGATCGGCAAGCTCGGCGGCATCGTCGTCGACGCCCGCATGCAGACCACGGTTCCCGGCATCTACGCCGCCGGCGACTGCACCGAGTCGGTCGACTTCTCCACCGGCGACTTCATGGTCAACGCCATCCAGCCCAACGCCGCCGATCAGGCGCTGGTCGCCGGCGCCAACATGGCCGGCGGCGCCGCCCTCACCCGCGGCGGGCTCAGGATGAACGTGCTCGAGACCTTCGGTCTGATCTCCACCTCCTACGGCCAGTGGTGGGGCGCGGAAGGCGGCGAGCACGTCGAGGAGGTCGACGCCGCCGAGTTCCGCTACATCCGGCTGGAGTTCATGGGCGATCGGGTGATCGGCGCCACCGTGGTCGGACGCACCCACCACATCGGCGCGCTGCGCGGCCTCATCCAGACCGGCGTCAAGTTGACGGCGGAGTGGAAGGCGCGCCTGATGACCGACCCGAACAAGTTCATGGACGCCTACCTCGCCTGCGGGCAGTCGGCGGCCTGATCCGAGGTTCGAACGACCCGTCCGGGGCGCGTCGCCCTTCCGGCGAAGCCGCCCCGTCCGAGGGCGGGCGGCTTCGGCGGGCCGGAGCGATGCACCGAATTCCGGACGCGAGATACATTCGAGAAAATACGTAGATCGCCCCTTGATCCGTCGCGCCGTCGCGCCAGATCACAAGACGACGGCGGGGAAACTCGCCGGACGGCTGGTCGAAGGGGGCCCGAGGAGGACCCGATGATCCATTCTCTTCCGATGAGGGGGTTGGTGCCGGAGACCGGTCGGACCGTGACGATCACGTTCAAGCTCTTCGCCCTGCTCGAGCGCTTCCTGCCCGAGGGTGCGAGACGAAACGAGATCCGACTGTCGGTACCCGACGTCACCACGCCGGGTGCCATCATCGCCGCCCTCGACCTGCCGGTGGCGCTCTGCGCCCTCGTCATTCTCAACGGTGTCTTCGTCCCTCCGGAGGCCCGTGACACGCAGGCCCTCGTCGACGGCGATGTTCTGGCGATCTGGCCGCCGATTGCCGGTGGCTGATCGCGTACATCCCCCGCAAGACAACTGGCCCCTGGTTCCCTCCCCGGAACCGGGGGTCTTCGTCGTGACCTACGAGATGGCGCTGACCCCGGCCGAACTGCATCGGCTGGCGGTGCATCTCGACGGCGGCTCGGCGATGGAACGCGGCGAGCGCTTCGCCGCGGCGCGTCTTTCCGACGGGCGGGCGTGGCGGATCACCCTCGGGCCGCAGCGCGAGCGCCGCATCGCCCTGATGGCCTTCCCGATCTGCGACGCCGAGATCCGCCTCGAAGGCTTCGATCGCCCCGCGGCCGGTGCCTTCCTGACGCGTTTCCACAAGGTCTTCCAGAAGGGCGGCGGCTGACGGCCGACCGCGACCGCGCCGCGCCGCTCTTCATGCCGCCGACGGTGCTCCACCGAGCCCGGCGTTCCGTTTGCTTCTCCGAGATGCGGAGGCCTTCACCCTGAGGTACGAGCGAAGCGAGCCTCGAAGGGCGAAGCGCCGAGTGGCACCGCCCGTCCGCGCCTTCGCCCTTCGAGGCCCGGCGTTGCCGGGCGCCTCAGGGTGAAGGCGAACGAGCGTGTCCCACGGAACCGAGAGGACGGACGGCCTACGCCGCGATCAGTCGATCGCCTCGACCTCGACGCTGCCGCCGTCGCGCGCCGCCCGGGCGATCGCCTCGATCACCGCCAGCGTGCGGGCGCCGTCGAGGAGGCTGCAGCGCGGCGGCTCGCCGTCGCGGATCACCCGACGGAAATGGGCGACCTGTTCCACCAGAGGATCGACCGCATCGGGCGTGAGCGAGGCACGCTCCAGCGGCTCCCACCATCCGGCCTTCGCGCCGTAGTGCCACAGCGTCAGATCGGGCAGCGACAGCGCGCCTTTCGTCCCGGTGAGGTGGAAACAGTGCTCGCGCTGGCGCGGATAGACCGGCGCCTCGCCCGAGGTCATCTCCCAGCTCCACGGCGCCGCTGCGGCATCGGAGAGGAGGAAGGTGCCGAGCGCCCCGCCGGCGAAGCGCACCAGAACCGCGGCGGTATCCTCGACCTCGAATCCGCGGCGGACGTTCGAGGTCATCGCCTGGACTTGCGTGATCTCGCCGACGATGGCGCGGATCAGATCGACGTCGTGGACGAGGTTGATCAGGATCGGACCGGCTCCGGCGCGGCGACGCCAAGCGACGTCGAAATAGTCGTCGGGCTTGAGGAACAGGGTGAGGCCGGAGACCGCCACCGGCGTACCGATGTCGCCGCGCGCCACGATCGCCTGTGCGCCACGCACGATCGAGCCGTGACGGCGATGATGGCCGACGAGCACCGGCACCTCGGCCGCACGCGCCGCCGCGATCATCCGCCGGGCGGCGGCGAGATCGCCGGCCACCGGCTTCTCGACCAAGAGCGGCAGGCGTTGGCCGAGGACGGCGAGCGTGCCCTCCTCGTGCAGCTGGTTGGGCGTGGCGAGGATCACCCCTTCCGGGCGGGTGTCGGCGATCGCCCGTTCGAGATCGGCGAAATGCGGCGCGCCATATTCGGCCGCGACGCCGGCCGCCGACACG
>CALMYM010000003.1 GCA_937873675.1 uncultured Alphaproteobacteria bacterium
CCGGCGGATGTCTTGGGACTGGCGTTCTTGCATTCGACCCGCAACACCGTGCCGAACGGACTGCGGCCGACGCTCGGATGGGACGCGCCGCTGCCGTCGCGTCCGATCGGCTGACCTCTCTCCAACGGTTTCGAACTCCGCGACCCCGGAGTTCCTCCTCACCGCGGCGATGGCCTCCATCGTCGCGGTTCTTGTTTTTTCGTGACCGTCACGACGGTTTCCCCTCGCGCCGCGCACGCGCTATGAGAGGGGGCGAACCGCAGGGAGATCCCGTGTGACCACCATCGACGACATCCTCGCCGACTTCGACGTCATCGACGACTGGGAGGAGCGCTACCGTTACGTGATCGAGCTCGGCCGCTCTCTGGCGCCGCTCGACGAGGCGTCGCGGACCGAGGCCAACAAGGTGCGCGGCTGCGCCAGTCAGGTGTGGCTCGACACCCGCATCGAGCGCGACGCCGACGGCGCCGTGCGGCTGCGCTTCACCGGCGACAGCGACGCCCACATCGTCAAGGGACTGGTGGCGGTGATGATCGCGCTGTTCTCCGGACATACGGCCGAGGAGATCCTGAGCCTCGATCCGGAACCGACCTTCGCCGCCATCGGCCTGCGCGAACATCTGACGCCGCAGCGCGCCAACGGCGTCGCCGCCATGTTGGAGCGGATCCGTTCCGACGCGCGTGCGGCGCTCACCGCCTCCGCCTGATCCGTCTCGGCCCGATCCGCGTCACCCGCCGGCCGGCGGTAGCGGGTCGAGGACGGCGCCGATGGTCGGGCGATGATCGCCTGATCCCCAGGCCCTGAGTGCGCGCGCCCGATCGAGGCCGCGCGCCTCTTCCGCCAGACCGTAGTGGGTGGCGAGGCGGCCCAGCGCGATGTCGAGCACCACCTTGGCCGACCGCGCCGGCCAGCGGCGATCGGCTTCGACGGTTTCGAGCCCTTTCAGGAAGCAACAGACATCGAGGAGCACGTCGGCGAGGTCGAGGCCGACCGCGTCGAGGGCGGCGCGTACCCGATCGCGGGCGGCGAGAGCCCGGTCGGTGAGATCGGCGATGCCACCCGCCGTCCCACGCCCGGCGGCGATGCGACCGGAGGTCCAGTTCGACGTCACCGTCGGCATCATCCGCGCCACGGTGAAATCGGCGCGCAGGCGTTCACCGGCGGCGACGCGGGCGGGCGAGAGATAGGCGCGGCCGTCCTTGTCGCGGCGCCGGGCGAGCCAGGCGAGCGGGCTCTCGGCTTCGTCTACGAGGCCGGTGGCGCCGCTCGGGTCGAGCCGGCGGACGGCGATCTCGCCGTGTTGGCGGCGAAAGTCGGCATCGGACCCGGTGGTGCGGCGGAGCCGGGCGCGACCGGCGGCGGTGAGCGTCAATTGGCGCGCCGGCGAATTCGGCGCGGGCAGGGAGGCGACGAGATCGTCGGCGATCAGCCGGTCGATCGTCGCGCCGTCGACGCGCAGCCGTTTCAATCCACCGCCGCTGACGACACGCAGGACCCGCGGATCGCCGTCCTCGAGGATCGCCTCGCCGTCGCCGAGAAGGGCGAGGACGCGCATCACCAGACGATGCGACGGTTGTTCGGACCGGCTCATCTGTCCGTCTCCGCGGCGTCGGCCAGGCGATGCCAGAGGTCGGCGGCGCTCTCGATCGCGGCGACGACGCGATCGACGCGGGGATCGTCGCGGCGATCCTCGACCACCCGGCAGGCATGGGCGACGGTGGTGCGATCGCGGTCGAAGCGGCGGCCGACCTCGGTCAACGGCAGGGCGAACCAGACGTGGGCGACATACATCGCCACCTGTCGGGCGAAGGCGATCTGCGCTTCGCCGCGCGACGACCCGCGCAGGTCGGCGAGCGACAGACGAAAGGTCGAGGCGACCACGGATTCCAGGCATCGGCACTTGGCGGCGACGAGTTCGTGGTCGAAGCGGCTGCGCCGCGTCCGCTCGCTCCGTCCCCCGGGTCGCAACCCGTGGACTTCGGAGGGGCGGTGAAAACCATCTGGCAGCGTCGCCACGGGCGACCCGGTGAGGCTCGTGAGGTCCATGTCATTCTCCTCCCGTCAGCGGAGAAATAGGAATAAATGCCTCACGATTATCGTTGCCGGCGCCCAAGTGGGGATAACTGTCGATTTATATAGTGAATTGCAACCATCGTACGTTGTGGGGCGATTCGTAAAATCTCCCCGTGCCGAGGGGATGGTCGAAACTCCTCCGATCTCGGAGGAAACGGCATGGCGACGACGGCGAAGGCACCGAATCCGAAACTCGGCGACGGAGCGCCGCCGCCACCCACGACGGCAGCCGACCGGCGGCGGCACCGGGCGGCGGTGATCGAGGGATGGGATCGGAATCGCATGTTGCCGCGCCTGATCCCGGTCGGGCCGGAGGAACTGGCCGACGACGGTCGCGAAGGCCGTCTGGCGATCCTGCGGCGTCTCACCGCCGCACTCCGTGGCGAACGGGTGCGGGGACGGGCCGGGCACTGGAGCTACAGCCTCGATCGGCACATCGGCCTCGTCCAGGCGGTGGCGGCGGAGCGGCGGCTCCTGGCCGCGATCGGCATGACGACGAAGGCGAACGGGCACCCGATGGTATGATGGCGTGAAGGCATCCGCATAGAGAAACCGCCGCGGACCGGATGTCCGCGGCGGTCGTGATCGAGATCGGCGAAGGAGCGTGGCTCAGCGGGCGCCGCGGCGACGCTGCTGGCCGAGGCCCATCTTCTTGGCGAGGTCGGAGCGCGCCTGGGCGTAGTTCGGAGCGACCATCGGATAGTCGGCCGGCAGGCCCCACTTCTCGCGATACTCTTCCGGGGTCATGTTGTACTGGGTGCGCAGGTGGCGCTTCAGCGACTTGAACTTCTTGCCGTCTTCGAGGCAGACGATGAAATCGGGGTTGACCGACTTCTTGACCGGAACCGCCGGCTTCAGCGGCTCGGGAGCCGGCTCCGGCGCCACGCCGGAGGAGGTGCGCTGCAGGGCGGCATAGACTTCGGCGATCAGGCCCGAGAGCTCCGCCGACGGAACGGTGTTGTTGGCGACATAGGCAGCCACGATGTCCGCGGTCAGATCGATGAGGTTGCTGCCACCGGAAGATTCGGTCATTTTCCACCTGCTGTGAGTTGGGAACGACAGGACATCGTTCCCTTCTGTTCGAAACGTTTTCGACGAACACCGAGATCCTCGGGGATATCCGGCTCCCAGACGAGTAACCGGACGTTGAATCGATCGGTGTGAGGATTCGTCGTCTTCGTATAGACAAGGAAATCTCGGAGCACAAGATCTCGAAATTGTAGAACTTCGAATTTCAGCAGTCGTCACCGAGAACGTCCCCGCCGCCGCCTGCGCATCCGCCAATGGCTCTTCCGAACTGCGAAGCAACGAAGAACGCCGAAGGGGCGCGGTTCGGGGCGCGTGACGGCATGAACTGGAAACACCGGGAAATGAAAGTGACAATTTTTCATATCCGCCGGTCCATCGGAAGAAAGTCGCAGGCGCGAGTTTTACCGCGCGCGATTGTCGCAGGTGGACCACCGCCCTATCTGCGCCGGAGTGCCGCGCTCGAAGCGCCCCGCCTCTTCCGTCGAGGAAAGGAAGTATTCGCATGGCCGACGAGGACGAGCTGCGCCGACGCCTGACGCCCGAACAGTATCGCATCACCCGCAGCGGCGGCACCGAACGCGCCTTCACCGGCCCCCACCTGAACGAGAAGCGCTCGGGCCTCTACGTCTGCATCGTCTGCGGCGCGCCGCTGTTCCGCTCCGAGACGAAGTACGAATCCGGCAGCGGTTGGCCGAGCTTCTGGGCGCCGGTGGCCCCGGAGATGATCGAGGAGCGCCACGACGGCTCGCACGACATGATCCGTACCGAGATCCGCTGCGCCGCCTGCGAGAGCCATCTCGGCCACGTCTTCGACGACGGTCCGCGGCCGACCGGATTGCGCTATTGTGTGAACGGCAACTCGCTCACCCTTCTTCCCGACGGTTCGGATCACGCATGAGCTTTCCCGCGAACATCCCTGCACCGACGGCGGTGCGCCGGCCTCGCACCACCCGTGTCCACGGTGTCGACCTCGTCGACGACTACGCTTGGCTGCGCGCCGCCGACTGGCAGACGGTGATGCGCGACCCGGCGAGCCTCGAGCCGGAGATCCGCGCTCATCTCGATGCCGAGAACGCTCATGCGGCGGCGATGATGGCGGCGACCGAGGCGCTCCAGACCCGCCTCTTCGAGGAGATGAAGGGCCGCATCAAACAGGACGATTCGAGCGTCCCGGCCAAGGACGGGCCCTGGGCCTACGGCATCCGCCACGTCACCGGCGGTCAACATCCGATCCATGTGCGCACGCCGCGTGACGGCGGGGCGGAGGAGGTCCTGCTGGACGGCGACGCGCGAGCGGCGGGCAAGGCCTATTTCCCCCTCTCCGGCGTCACCCACTCGCCCGACCACGCCCGCATCGTCTGGGGCGCCGACGAGAACGGCTCGGAATATTTCACGCTGCGCGTCCGCGACCTCGTCGAGGGCCGCGATCTCGACGACGCGGTCGAGGCGACCGGCGGCGAGGCGGTGTGGACGGCTGCCTCCGACGGCTTCTTCTACGTCCGGCTCGACGACAACCATCGTCCCTCGAAGGTCCTGCTGCATCGGCTCGGCACTTCGACGTCCGACGATCTCCTGGTCTACGAGGAGGCCGATCCGGGCTTCTTCGTCGGGGTCGGCAAGACGCTGTCGGGCCGTTTCGTCACCATCTCGGTGCACGACCACGAGACCTCGGAAGTGCATCTGATCGAGGCGGCCGACCCGACCTCGCCGCCACGCTGTGTGGCGCCGCGGGTGACGGCGGAGGAATACGACGTCGAGCACGCCGGCGACACGATCCACATCCTCACCAACCACGGCGGCGCCGAGGATTTCCAGGTGATGGTCGCGCCGGTCGCCACTCCGGGCCGGGAGCACTGGACACCGTGGATCGCCCACGAGCCGGGGCGGCTGATCCTGTCGCATTCGGTGCTCGCCGCGCATCACCTGCGGTTGGAGCGGGTCGAGGGTCTGCCGCGCATCGTCGTGCGCCGTCTCGCCGACGGCGCCGAGCACGCCATCGCCTTCGACGAGGAGGCCTATTCGCTCGGGCTCTTCACCGGGTTCGAATTCGACACCCGTGAGATCCGCTTCACCTATTCGTCGATGACCACGCCGGCGCGGGTCTACGACTACGACATGGAGAGCCGGACCCGGACGCTGCGCAAGGAGCAGGAGGTGCCGAGCGGCCACGATCCGGAGGCCTACGTCACCCGCCGCATCTTCGCCCCGACCGCCGACGGCGAGACCGTGCCGGTGTCGCTGCTGCATCGCCGCGACACGGCGGTCGACGGGACGGCGCCGGCCCTCCTCTACGGCTACGGCTCCTACGGCATCACCATTCCCGCCGCCTTCTCCACCACGGCGCTGTCGTTGGTCGACCGCGGCTTCGTCTATGCCATCGCCCACGTACGCGGCGGCAAGGACAAGGGGTTCCGCTGGTATGCTCAGGGACGGCGCGAGTTCAAGACCAACACCTTCGACGACTTCGTCGCCGCGGCGAAGGGGCTGATCGCCGCCGGCTACACCTCGGCCGGCCGCATCGTGGCGCAGGGCGGATCGGCCGGCGGCATGTTGATGGGCGCGGTCGCCAATCGCGCCGGCGAGCTCTTCGGCGGCATCGTCGCCGAGGTGCCGTTCGTCGACGTCGTCAACACGATGTGCGACGCGACCCTGCCGCTGACCCCGCCGGAGTGGCCGGAGTGGGGCAACCCGATCGAAGACGAGGCGGCGTTCCGCACCATCCTCTCCTACTCGCCTTACGAGAACGTCGCGGCGAAACCCTATCCGCCGATCCTGGCGCTCGCCGGTCTCACCGATCCGCGCGTCACCTATTGGGAGCCGGCGAAGTGGGTGGCGAGGCTGCGGGCGACGAAGACGGGCGATGCGCCGGTACTTCTCAAGACCAACATGGACGCCGGCCACGGCGGTGCCGCGGGCCGTTTCGACCGGTTGAAGGAAGTGGCGCTGATCCAGGCCTTCGCACTTCTGACGACGGACCGAGCCGCGAACGCCGTCTCCGGCGCCCCGGAGGGCAGCTCCGCGAGCGAAGCGATTGAAACCGTGATCTGAACAGGCCAAACTGTCAGATGAGAAGAGCGGAAACGAAGTTCGGCCCGACCGAGAGCCGACCGAACGGGGCACGAGACCCGGTCCGCACCGCGAGATCCTGTCGCCGGACCGAGGTTCGGCGACGATCGACCCCGATGCCGGACACCGAACCATGACCGTCTACGACATCTATCTGATCAAGCCGACCCGCTACGACGACGACGGCTATCCGCTGCAGTGGTGGCGGTCGTTGATCCCGTCGAACTCGCTCGCCTGTGTGGTCGGGCTGGTTCAGGACGCGATCGACCGGCGCATCTTCGGCGACGGCGTCGAACCGCGCATGCACGTGATCGACGAGACCCATACCAAGGTCGATCCGCGCGACATCATCTCGCTGGATCGCAAGGGCGCCGGCCGGACGCTGGTCTGCCTCGTCGGCGTGCAGTCGAACCAGTTCCCGCGCTCCGTCGACATCGCCCGGCCGCTGCGCGCCGCCGGGATCCCGGTGTGCATCGGCGGCTTCCACGTCTCGGGCTGCATCTCGATGCTCGACGAGATGCCGGCGGATCTGCGCGGGGCGCAGGACCTCGGCATTTCGTTCTTCGCCGGCGAGGCCGAGGAAGGCCGGATGGACACGGTGCTGCTCGACGGCTTCGCCGACCGGTTGGAGAAGGTCTACGACCATCTCGCCTCGGCCCCGGGTATCGCCGGGGTGCCGATCCCGCTGCTCGATCCCCGCGAGATCCGCCGCAACCTGTCGTCCTATACGAGCTTCGATCTCGGACGCGGCTGCCCGTTCGAATGCTCGTTCTGCACCATCATCAACGTGCAGGGGCGCAAGAGCCGGTTCCGCACCCCCGACGATCTCGAGAAGATCATCCGCATCAACGCGGCGCAGGGCATCAACCGCTTCATCCTCACCGACGACAATTTCGCTCGCAACAAGAACTGGGAGAGCTTCGTCGACCGGCTGCTGGCGTTGCGCAAACAGGGCCTCAAGATCCGTCTGGCGATGCAGGTCGACACCCTCGCCCACCGCATCCCGCGGTTCATCGAGAAGGTGACCCGCGCCGGAGCCGACCAGATCTTCATCGGCCTCGAGAGCATCAATGCCGACAACCTCGAAGCGGTGAAGAAGCGTCAGAACCGGATCGAAGAATACCGGGAGATGTTCGTCGCCTGGAAGCGCCGCTCGGTGGTGATCACCTGCGGAATCATCACCGGATTCCCGAACGACACGAAGGAATCGATCCTCCGTGACATCGAGACGCTGAAGCGCGAGCTGCCGATCGACACGATCTATCTGAACTATCTGACGCCTCTGCCGGGCAGCGAGGATCACCAGCGCGCCGTCCGCGAGGGCGTCTGGATGGATCCGGACATGAACAAGTACGACCTCAGCCATCGCGTCACCCATCACCCGCGAATGAGCGACGAGGAATGGGAAGAGGCCTACCGCGAAGCCCATGCCTCGTTCTACAGCTGGGAGCACATGGAGACCGTGCTGCGTCGCGCCGTGGCGCTGCGCTCCAAGGCGAAGCGGACGACCGCCAACCGGCTGATGGCCTATCGCGAGACGGTGCGCCTGGAGCACACGGCGAAGCTGGAGGCGGGGTACATCCGCATCCGGCGGCGGCGCCAGCGCCGGCCCGGTCTGCCGCTGGAGAACCCTCTGACGTTCTACCCGAGGACCTGGGGGATGACGGCCCGGTCGCTCGTCGGGCAGATCGTGACCCTCGCCCGCCTGCGTTACGTGCTGTGGCGCGTGATGCGCGATCCGCGCAATCTCGACTACGTCGATGCGGCGATCCGGCCGGCGTCGGAGGGCGACGCCGACACGTTCCTCTCCGCGACCCGCACCACCGAGACGTCGCAGCGTCGCGCCGAACGCGCCGATGCCGCCAAGGCGGCGAAAGCGGCCCAGGCGACGAAGGTCGACGCGGCGGAATGAGGCGCCCAAGTCCCGCGCTGGCGCGTGGGAGCGGCCTCCCGAAAGACGAAGACCGCCGGCCGCATACGACGGCCGACGGTCCGCAGGTCGATGCGTCGGGCCGTCACCGACCCGTGACGCAGGTGATCGAAATCACTTCTTCGCCGGGCAGGTGTTGATGCCGAGCAGGGTGTAGGCCGGGCAGAAGCCCATCAGCGCGGTCAGAACCGGCACGACGCCGATCCAGCCGATCCACTTCCACGAGATGGTGGCGGGCGCCAGAAGGGCGAAGGCGATCAGCGCCAGCCCGACCACGATACGCAGAATCTTGTCGATACCGCCGACATTGGCCATCATTTTCGGATCTCCATCGATGTCTCTGGCGAGCCGCCGCCGGGAGCCCCTCTCCCGATCGCCCTCGGCTCGATCGGCGACAATCTGACAGCTTTCGCCGCCACCGTCGGTGACCAAGTCACACGGCGTCGGCGGGGCCGTGCACGACTTCGTGATCGGCCGGTCGGCGTGCCTTCGCGCGCGACGTTTCGATCGGATCGAAACGCCACGCGCGAAGGTGTCAGGCCGGCAGTTCGGCGAGTCGATCGAGGCCGGGGCGGTCGACGATCTCGACGACGCCGCGACCGAGGCGAACGAGGCCGCGGCGTTCGAAGGCCTTCAGGTGGCGACTGACCACCTCGCGCGCGGTTCCGAGTTCGGCGGCGATCTCCTGATGGGTGGCGGTGACCGGCGCCGGCGTCGCGCACAACAGGCGGGCGAGGCGCGGCTCGACGCGATGGAAGACCGCCGCCTGCATGGTGGCGAGGATCTCGGCGACGCGGCGGCCATAGCCGGTGAAGACGAAGCGACGGAAGACGTCGGAGACGGCGACCAGTTCATCGAAGACCGGGCGCGGCACGGTGACCGCCGAGGTCGGCGTCTCGACCACCCCTTCGGCGGCGTAGGCCTCCTCGCCGAGGAGGGCCGCGGTGGTGAGGACGCAGCTCTCGCCGCGACGGACCCGATAGAGCACGATCTGCCGGCCGGTGTCGGCGATCATCTGGACCCGGACCGATCCCTCGAGCACCAGCAGATAGGCGCCGCAGGGGGCGCCGGGCGAAAAGACGATCGCCCCGGCGGGCACCTCGACACGATGGGCGCGCTCACGCAGGCGCGTGCGATGGTCGCCCGAGAGGCCGGCGAGTTCGGGAAAGAAGGAAAGCCAATCGCCCGGTCCGTTCACCCTCTCCCCCTTCGATGCCGATCGCGGCGACGCCGTCGCTCAATCGAGGAACGCCTGGTCGACATCGTAGACCGGTTCGCGCGGCCTCTCCACATGGAGACCCGGCAGGGTGCGCGCATAGCGCCGGCGCCCGGTTTCCGTCCGCTCCTCGCGCATCGGAGTGCCGGCGGTCGGGTCGGCGGCCGCCGGGCGGTTGCGCACGAGGCGCAGATCCGGCCCGAAATAGCCCTCGGGTCCGCGCACGTAGGGGACCGGATGGCGCAGCAGCCGGCTGATGTGGCGATAGAGGGTCGCCGGTGACAGCGGTTTGACCAGGACGTCGTCGACGCCGGCATGAACCGCCGCTTCCAGGACGCGCCGATCGACGTGACCGGAGACCAGCGCGATCGGCATGGTCGGATTGGCCAGACGCGACGAACGGCGCGCCGAGCGGGTCCATTCGATGCCGTTCTGCCGCGGCATCACGAGATCGACGAAGGTGATGTCGACGGGCGTGGAGGTGACGAGCGACAGCGCCTCGTGCGGGTCGCCGTGCACGTCGACCCGACGAAAACCCATGCCACGCAGGACCGTCCTGAAAAGGTTCTGGAAATTGCGGTTGTCGTCGACGACGCAGATGCGGACATCGGCGAAGATCGCAGCGCTGCCCACTCCCCCGTCTCCCTGCACCCGGTTGCACCACTACCACAGGGTTATCCGGCACTTCTCTAATATTCCGTTGCCACCTTTCCCTGCGTCAGGTGGAAAAGGAGAAATTTCAGGGGATTCGACCTGCGCGTGTTCCGCCGCGCGGCAGGCCCCCTCGAAACGACGAACGGCCGGGCATCGAGCCCGGCCGTCGTGCATCTCATGGGGTCGGCGGTCGCGCCGATCCGCGTCTCGATCAGGCCGCGGCCTCGTAGCACTCGAGCACGTAGTCCCAGTTGAGCAGGTGATCGACGAAGGCCTCGAGGAACTTCTGACGCAGGTTGCGATAGTCGATGTAGTAGCCGTGCTCCCAGACGTCGGCGGTCAGGATCGGCGTCGCGCCCTGCGTCATCGGGTTCTCGGCGTTCGAGGTCTTGGTGATCGACAGCTTGCCGTCCTTGAACACCAGCCAGGCCCAGCCGGAGCCGAACTGGGTCATACCAGCCTGGATGAAGTCGGCGCGGAACTTGTCGTAGCCGCCGAGGTCGCTGTCGATCAGCGCCTGGATCTTGCCCGGGATCTTGGTGCCGCCGCCACCCTTCTTCTGCCAGAGCCAGAAGTGATGGTGGTTCCAATGCTGGGCGGCATTGTTGAACACCGGCACGTTCTTGCCGGCGCTGGCCTTGATCACGTCCTCGAGCGACATCCCCTCGAACTCGGTACCCTTGATCAGGTTGTTGAGGTTGTTGACGTAGGCCGCGTGGTGCTTGTCGTGGTGATACTCGAGCGTCTCGGCCGAGGTGTAGGGCGCGAGCGCGTCGTAGGCGTAGGGAAGAGGCGCGAGTTCGAAAGCCATCGGGAAACTCCTTCGGGAAGTGCATTGACCTGAACGGACCGACGACACCACATGGGGTCGGCGCCGCGGAAGGGAAGGGTCGGCCGCAGAATAAGGACCTGTACGGATCCCGGCAACCGTAGAAGCATTCCATGGAGACGGCGGCGCCGGGTTATCCGCAGTCGGTCGAGGACATGAACGAGACGGCTCGCACCACCGCAGCGGCGAACGGCGCCGACCAGGAGAAGGCGCCCCCACGCGGAGCCGCTCTGAGCATCGGTATGGCGATCGGTCTGGCGATCCTCGTCGCGGGAGGTGCCGGGCTCCTTCTCCTACGCCATCGAACACCCCCCGAGCCGAGCGGCGTCGCTGCTCCGGTCACCTCGCCGGACGAGAAACGCCGGGCCGTCGCCTCGGTCGAGCGGCAGATCGCGGCACGGCGTCTGGCGGATTGGAAGCTCGAACCGTTCGATCGGCTGGCGCCGGTCGAGGGACCGAGGCCCGTTTTCGAGCCGGTATCGCACCCGGCTCCGCCCTTCGACGCGGTCGATGCGATCCTCTTCGACGCATCCGACATGCGCATCCGTCTGGCCCACGCCACACCGGTCGGGCGAGACGAGGCCTGTCTCGACCATCAGGGGCAGCGATTCGCCTGCGGTCTGCGTGGACGAGCCTCGCTCCAGAACTTCCTCGTCGGCAAGACGGTGACCTGTACGCGGCTCTTCCTCGGAAAAGGTGAGAATCCGGACGTCGTCGACGCGCGTTGCAGCGCCGGCGGGGTCGATCTGGCGACGCGCCAGATTCGCGCCGGCTGGGCGTTCCCCAGCGTCCATGCCGACGCCGATCACCGCGCCGCGCTCGAGGCGGCGCAGCGAGAGCGGATCGGGGTCTGGGCCGGACCCTACGAGATACCGCGCGAAGACCGCAGTGTCGAAGACGCCCGCGAACTGCCCTTCGGCTCCCTGCGCAATCCCAATTGACGCCGCCGCAGCCGCCGGCCGGCGTCTCAGGCGTGAGCGAATTCCCAATAGAGGCGGCGGGCGAGGCGATAGGTCGGACCGGGCTCGAGGTCGCGCGTCTCGATGCGGGTGACCGGAACGACCTTGGAGTAGTTGCCGGTCGAGAAGATCTCGTCGGCTTCGAGGAAATCCTGCCAGCGCAGCGTCGTCTCGACGACCGGCTGGCCGGCCTTGCGCAACAGGTCGATGACGCGGGTGCGGGTGACGCCGGCGAGGAAGGTGCCGTTGGCGGCCGGGGTCATCACCACGCCGTCCTTGGCCATGAAGATGTTCGACGAGGCGAGTTCGGCGACGTTGCCGAGCATGTCGAGGACGACGGCGTTGTCGAAGCCCTTGGACTTGGCCTCCAGCGTGGCGCGGGCGTTGTTGGGGTAGAGGCAGCCGGCCTTGGCGTTGACCGGCATGCATTCGATGGTCGGCCGACGGAAGCTCGACAGCGTCACCGACATGCCGTTCGGCGCGGGCATCGGCGCTTCCCACAGCGTCAGAGCGAAGCGTGTGGTGGCCGGATCGCAGGCGATGATCGTCGCGGGGTGGTTGCCCTCGGCCCAGTAGCTCGGGCGGATGTAGACGGCGGCGTCGCGATCGAAGAGTTCGAGACCTTCGCGGGTCAGTTCGACGATCTCCTCCCAGGCCATGGTCGGCGTCATGGCGAGGGCGCGGGCGGAGGCGTTCGCGCGCCGACAATGGCGATCGAGATCGGGGGTCACGCCCTCGAAGGCGCGGGCGCCGTCGAAGACCGAGGAACCGAGCCAGAAGGCGTGGCTCATCGGCCCGAGAATCGGCGGGTTGCCCTCCTGCCAACGGTCGTCGACCCAGGTCCACGTCTTCGGCAAGTTCGCCATCTCTCGTCCCTCTTCGTCGTGCTTCGTCGTGCTTCGTCGCCATCGCGGCTAGGGCGCGGCGACCGATCGGATCCACGCCGTCACGGCGCTCCGCGGCTCGTCGGCCATCGGATCATGCGACGTCTCATCGCGGAAGTCGTGTTTTCGCAGACCCGACCCTCGGTCACGGGTTTCCACGCGAGGTTTCTCGCGTCATTCTCCTGCGGTCCTTCCTGCGGAGCAATCGATGGCCCACGCGATCTACGTCTTCGACGCCTACGGCACCCTGTTCGACGTTCACGCCGCGGTGCGCCGACACGAGGCGGACGTCGGCCCGAGCGGCGAATTGCTGTCGACGCTGTGGCGCGCCAAGCAACTCGAATACTCCTGGATGCTGACGATGATGGGTCGCTATCGCGACTTCTGGTCGTTGACCGAGGAGGCGCTCGACTACGCCTTCGCCCGCGTGCCGGAGGCCAATCGGTCGACGCGCCAGGCGCTGCTCGACGCCTACTGGACCTGCGACGTCTATCCGGACGTGCCGGAGGTCATCAAGCAGCTGAAGATGCGGGGCGTGAAGCTCGTCATCCTGTCGAACGGCACCCACGAGATGCTGCACGCCGCCTGCCGCTCGGCCGGTATCGAGGACGAGTTCGACGACATCCTGTCGGTCGACGACATCCGCGTCTACAAGCCCGATCCGCGCGTCTACGACATGGTGGCGACCAAGTACCGGGTGTTCCCGGAAGCCGTATCGTTCCAGTCGTCGAACCGCTGGGACGCGGCCGGCGCCACCGCCTTCGGCTTCCGCTCGGTGTGGATCAACCGCACCCGCCTGCCGGAGGAATACGACGACTTCCGCCTCGCCGCGGTGCTGCCGAGCCTCGACGGACTGCTGACGCTCGGGTGAGGAGGGCGTTGCGCCCTCCCCTCGCCGGTTCACCTCACTGCGCCGTCCAACCGCCGTCGACGGGGATGGCGGTGCCGGTGATGTTGTGGGCGATCGGGGAGGACAGCCACACCACCAGTTGGCCGATCTCGGACGGGTCCGACATGCGGCGCGAGGGCTGTTTCTCGGAGAGGAGGCTCGCCACGCCGGCGTCGCGGTCGCCACCGGCCTCGGCGGCGCGGGCGAGGACCTGCGGCTCGATCAGCGGCGTCTCGGTCCAGCCCGGGCAGATGCAGTTGACGGTGACGCCGCCGGAGGTGCGCGAGCCCTTGGCCGCATATTCGAGCGCGGCGACGCGGCTCATGCCGACGAGACCGTACTTGGAGGCGACGTAGGGGCCCTTGTTCACCGAGGCGACGAGGCCGTGCACCGAGGCGATGTTGACCACCCGGCCGAAGCCCTTCGCCGCCATCGCCGGCAGCGCCCGACGCATGGTGTGGAAGGCGGCGGAGAGGTTCACCGCGATGATGGCGTTCCACAGTTCCGGCGTCGCCTCCTCGAAGCTCGCGGTCTTCTGGATACCGGCGTTGTTGACCAGGATGTCGGCCCCGCCCCAGGCGGCGACGGCGTCCATCAACCGATCGATGGCGGCGACGTCGGTGAGGTCGCCGTCGAAGAAGCGCACCTCCGGACTGCCGGCGGCCTCGACCGCGGCGACCGCGTCGGCGATCTGCTCGGCCGAGCCGAGGCCGTGCAGCGCGATGCGGGCGCCCTCTTCGGCCAGTTTCTTGGCGATGGCGAGGCCGATGCCGGAGATCGATCCGGTCACCAGGGCCGTGCGGCCGGTCAGTTGTCCGCTCATGATCCTTCTTTCTCCAATCGGTCGCGCAAGGCGGTCTTGAGCACCTTGCCGTAGTTGTTCTTGGGCAGTTCGTCGACGAAGCGCCAGGCCTTCGGCCGCTTGAAGCGGGCGATGTGATCGAGGCAGTGGGCGTCGAGTTCGGCCTCGCCGATCGACGCGCCGGCGGCGGCGACGACGAAGGCGACGACCTCCTCGCCCCAGTCCGCATGCTTGCGCCCGACCACCGCCACCTCGCGCACCGCCGGGTGGACCAGCAACGCCTCTTCGACCTCGCGCGGATAGATGTTGGAGCCGCCGGAGATGACGACGTCCTTGGAGCGATCGTGGAGGGTGAGGAAGCCGTCGTCGTCCATCGCCCCCATGTCGCCGGTCCACAGCCAGCCGCCCTTCAGGGTCTCCTCCGAGGCGGCCGGGTTGCGCCAGTAGCCCGGCATGACGGGAAGACCCTGGACGAGGATCTCGCCGATCTCGCCGGGCGGAAGATTCCTGCCCTCGCCGTCGGCGATGCGGACGCGGACGCAGGTCTGGGCGCGGCCGACGGAGGCGAGGCGCTCGCGCCAACGCGGATGGCTGCGGTCGGCGACGAGGTCGCGCGCGAGCGCGGTGATGCACATCGGGCATTCGCCCTGGCCGTAGATCTGGACGAAACGCGGCCCCATCACCGCGACCGCCTCGACGATGTCGGAGACGTACATCGGGCCGCCGCCGTAGACGATGGTCTTCACCCCGTCGCCGTTGCGGCCGGTCGCCTTCGCCCGATCGACGAGGCGTTTCACCATGGTGGGAGCGGCGAACATCGAGACGTCGCGCAGGCTCTCCGCCAGATCGAGGATCTCGTCGGGATCGAAACCGCCGCTCTCGGGCACGACGTGGCGGGAGCCCCGCCGGCAGCGCATGGAAGTGTGGAAAACGGCGCCGCGCGACAACAGCGCGGCGGAGGAGA
>CALMYM010000004.1 GCA_937873675.1 uncultured Alphaproteobacteria bacterium
TGTGGCGGGCGAATTCCGACGGCGGCAGCCCGAGATCGCCGAGATCGGCGGGGACGTGGTTGGAGGCGTGATCGGCGATCAGGACGAGCCCGGCGCCGGCGTCTCCGGAGACGATCTCGAAGGGGGCGTCGTCGGCGGCGGACGGGGAGGGGGGTGCGGTATGCACGGTGGGCATGGATCTCACGATGCGAAACGATCGAGAAGATGGTAGGCGTTCGCACGAAGCCTGACCAGTCCTTCGGCAGGTTCGCCGTCGACTTCCCTCCTCCCGTGGATCGCCCCCACTCTCCATGACCTCGTCCTCGCGCTCCTCCGACCCGCGCGCCGTCGCGCTCCTCGCCTTCGCCGCCCTGGTGGCGGCGGCGGTGGCCATGGGGATCTCGCCGGTCTTCGTGCGCGAAGCCCAGGTCGGTCCCTTCACCTCGGCCTTCTACCGGGTGTTCCTCGCCCTGCCGCTGCTGTGGATCTGGGCGTCGGTCGAGCGGCGCGGCGAGAGCGCGAGGTCGGATCGGGGGTGGACGCGGGCGACCATCCTGGCCGGGGTGTTCTTCACTCTCGACCTGTTCTTCTGGCACCTCTCCATCCTCAACACGACCATCGCCAATGCCACGTTGCTCGCCACCATGGCGCCGGTGTGGGTGATGCTGTTCTCGCTGTTCATCGGCGAACGGGTGACGCGGGTGATGGTGGCCGGGCTCGGCCTGTGCGTCGTCGGTGGTGCGGCGCTGGTCGGCTCCAGCCTCAAACTGGCGCCGGAGCGCTTCGTCGGCGATCTCTACGGCATCGGCACGTCGCTCGGCTTCGGCCTCTATTTCCTCGCCGTGCGGGTGGCGCGGCGCGAGGCGTCGACCGGGGCGGTGCTGTTCCGCTCGACCGTGGTCACCGCCGCACTGCTGGCGATCGTCGCCGCGGTGGCCGAGAACGCCTGGGTGCCGGCCGGGCTCTCGGGCGTGGTGGCGCTGGTGCTGATGGCCTCGGTCAGCCACGTCGGCGGACAGGGGCTGCTCGCCTATGCGCTCGGGCATCTGTCGGCGGCGTTCTCGTCGCTGGTGATCTTCCTCGAGGCGCTGGCGGCGGCCTTCTTCGGCTGGGCCTTCTTCGGCGAGACGCTGGGGACGTGGCAGATCGCCGGCGGTGTCGCCATCCTCGCCGGGATCTGGATCGCGCGGCCGCGTGAGGGCGGGTGACTCCGATGAAAGGCCGCGCCTTCGCCCGAATTTCCCGGCAAGGTGGGTTCCTACGCCGGCTGCGTGCCGATATGGTCGCCGGGGCGGGACGGGCGGTGGACAGGCCGGGGCCGAGTTTCCAAACGTGCGCGCGACGGGGACGAGAAGAAGAAAACAAATGCCGCCCCGTCCCCCCCCCGCCGAGATCGGTCACCGATTCGCCGTACCGCATGCCCGCGCCGCCGCGGTCGTGGCGGTGGCGATCGCCGTTCTCACCGGGGCCGCGACGTCGGCGCTCGCCGATCTGCGCATCTGCAACAAGACCACCAGCCGCGTCGGCATCGCCGTCGGTTACAAGGACGAGGAGTCCTGGAAGACCGAGGGCTGGTGGAACCTCCAGGCCAATTCCTGCGAGACGTTGCTCGCCGGCCCGTTGGTGTCGCGCTACTACTACCTCTACGCCGTCGACTACGACCGGGGTGGCGAATGGAGCGGTCGCTCCTTCATGTGCACCCAGGAGAAGACCTTCACCATCAAGGGCATCGAGGACTGCCTGAAGCGCGGCTTCGAGCGCACCGGCTTCTTCGAGATCGACACCGGCGAACAGCGCACCTGGACGGTGCAGCTGACCGAGCCGGGTCGGGCGTCGACCGCGGCCGGGCAGTGACGACGGGCGCGCGGCGTCGCCGAAGTATCGCGACGCGTGTGTTTTCGGATCTCTCTCGCTGCGTCATGGCACTGCAATATATGCCGATCCGTGCAAGAATTTGCCGATCGCGACATTTTTTTCCTGTGCAGGCGCCGTGTGCGGGTCTAAGAGGGGCTGCCATACGAGCATCGACAGAGTGACGAGATGAAGCGCAATCGACGGGTCAAGATCCTGGCGACCCTGGGGCCGGCCTCTTCCGATCCGGCCGTGATCGAACAATTGTTCATGGCCGGTGCGGATGTGTTCCGCATCAACATGAGCCACACCGACCACGCGCGCCTCGCCACGCTCGTCGCCGACATCCGCGCCGTCGAGGCCAAGATCGGCCGGCCGATCGGCATTCTCGCCGACCTGCAGGGGCGGAAGCTCCGGGTCGGCAAGTTCGGCTCGGGGCCGGTGGCGGTCGCGGGCGGACCGACCTTCGTCCTCGACAGCGATCCGACGCCGGGTGATGCGACGCGGGTGCACCTGCCGCATCCGGAGATCCTCGCCGCGGTCGAGGTCGGTCATCACCTCCTGATCGACGACGGCAAGGTCAAGTTGCGCTGCACGAGCAAGCGTGACGGCACGGCGATCGTCGCCACCGTGGTGGTGGCCGGCCGCATCTCCGATCGCAAGGGCGTCAGCCTGCCCGACACCGATCTGCCGATCGGGGCGTTGACCGAGAAGGATCGCAACGACCTCGACGCGGCGCTCGCGCAGAAGGTCGACTGGATCGCGCTGTCGTTCGTGCAGCGGCCGGAAGATCTCGCCGAGGTGCGCAAGATCGCCAAGAACCGCGCCGGCATCATGGCCAAGATCGAGAAGCCGCAGGCGATCGAGCGGCTCGCCGAGATCATCGAGCTCTCCGACGCGGTCATGGTGGCGCGCGGCGATCTCGGCGTCGAGATGCCGCTCGAGAAGGTGCCCAGCCTGCAGAAGCAGATCAACCGGGCCTGCCGCAAGGTCGGCAAGCCGGTGGTCGTCGCCACCCAGATGCTGGAGAGCATGATCACCTCGCCGGTGCCGACCCGCGCCGAGGTCTCCGACGTCGCCATCGCCGTCTACGAGGCGGCGGACGCGATCATGCTGTCGGCGGAGAGCGCGGCCGGCAAGTATCCGGTCGAAGCGGTCCGCACGATGAATTCGATCGCCGAGGCGACCGAGCACGATCCGACCTGGCGGCCGATCGTGGCGCCGCAGCGCCCGCCGCCGGAGGCGACCGGCGCCGACGCCATCACCTCCGCCGCCGCCTCGATCGGCGAGACGCTCAACGTCGCCGCCATGGTCTGCCTCACCCAGTCGGGCTCGACCGGCCTCCGGGCGGCCCGCGAACGGCCCTTCGTGCCGGTGATCGCGCTCACCGCCTCGCCGACGATGGCACGCCGCCTCGCCCTGGTGTGGGGCGTCCACTGCGTCGTGGCCGAGGATGCGCGCGACGTCGACGACATGGTCGATCGCGGCTGCCGCGCCGCCTTCACCGAGGGCTTCGCCCGTCCCGGCCAGCGCGTCGTGGTGGTCGGTGGCGTGCCCTTCGGCACCCCCGGCTCGACCAACATGCTGCGCATCGCCTTCGTCGGCGCCGACGGCTCCGGGGCTCTCTGATAGCGGCCGGACGGAGTTCCGACCTGCTCACGGTGATGCGCAGGCCCTTCATCCTGAGGTGCGAGCGAAGCGAGCCTCGAAGGACGAAGGGCCGAGAGGCGCGGCCCGTCACCGGCTTCGCCCTTCGAGGCCCGGCGTCGCCGGGCACCTCGGGGTGAAGCCGGACAGGAACCGACACGACGCGAAACGAGTCGGTGCTTCCCGAAATCGATCCGAAGGGATTCGGCGGTCGGTGTCAGCCGGCCGCCTCGATCGCCGTGATCAATGCCTCGATCTCCGCGACGACCCTGTCGCGCGCGGCGTGATGGGGCATGTGGCCGACGTCTTCCAGCCAGACCAGACGGGCGCCGGGGATGTCGCGGGCGAGACCTTCGGCATGGATGTCGGCGCGGACGATCGGGTCGTCGGTGCCGGAGACGATCAGGGTCGGCGCGTCGATCTCGCCGTAGCGCGGCGAGAGCTCACTGAGGTGGCCGTGCAGGCGGAAGACGTCCTCGGCGTTGGCGTGCCACTCCTCGGGTCGCAGGATCAGGTCGGCGCCGATGGCGGCGCGGTAGTTTTCCGGCGTCGGATCGGGGGCGAAGACCTCGGCGATCGACTTCTCGATGGTGAGGCGGCCGATGGTCGGCACGGCGACGTGGCGCAACAGGGCGCCGGCGATCGGCCGCGCCGCGATGCGATAGAGCGGACCGATGATCGCCCCCGGCCAGGGATGGGTGGCCGGCGCCAGGAAGACGAGGCCGGCGGTGCGGTCGCGATGATGGACGCCGAAGGCGGCGGCGACCGATCCGCCCCAGGAATGGCCGACGACGACCGCCCGCTCGATGCCCTTCTCCTCCAAAAGGTCGGCGACGACCGCGGCCTGCGCGGCGGGGGCGGCGTCCTCCGAGCCGTGGCGGCTCGACCAGCCGTGGCCCGGGCGGTCGAGGAAGATCAGACGATGGCGCGGAAAGGCGTCGGCGAAGGCGAGGGCGGGGTCGCGGGCGTTGCCGCTGGCGCCGTGGACGAAGACGATCGCCGGCGCGTCCGGATCGGCCCCCGGCCGATCGATGAGATGGACGGTGCGGTGGCCGAGCCGCAGCAACTCGCCGACCGGCGGATGCGCCGTCTCGGCGGCGCGGCGGGAGAGGCGACGCGCCACCGCGGCGCCGGCCGGCAGCAGCAGGGTGGGGGTGAGCCAGGAGACGATCATCGCCGCACCTCCGAAGGCGGCCGGTCGGAATCGGGCTCGGGTCGCGTCCAGATGAAGAGCGAGACGGCGGCGAGCACGGCGATCTGGACGAGGAGCACCAGCGTCGACAGGCCGGCGGCCGCGCCGACGGCGACGGTCGCGACCATGGCGATCGCCGATATCCGTTTGGCGGATCGCGCGATGGCGCCGTTGCGACGCCAGTCGGCGATGAGCGGGCCGAACCGGGCATGGTCGAGCAGCCACGCCTCCAGCCGCGGCGAGGAGCGGGCGAAGGCCCAGGCGGCGATCAGCAGGAAGGGGACCGTCGGCAACAGCGGCAGCACCGCGCCGGCGATCGCCAGGCCGGTGGCGGTCACGCCGACGGCGAAATGGAAGCTACGCACCAACATCGGCGGCTCCGGCGGGCGACATCCTCGGCAGCGTCACAGTTCGCGGCCCTCCACCTCGATGGTCAGTCTCTCCATGTGGTCGGCGGCGACGGCGGGGTTGCGCGGGTCGAGGCGGGGGGGGCGGCGGAGCCACATCAGCGCTTCCGACTTGCGGTCGGCGGTCTCGAGGATCGCCGCGAGCGCCGCCATCGCATCGAGGTGTCGCGGCTCCATGATCAAGGTGGCGGAGAGATCGGCGAGCGCGCGGTCGATGTCGTGGCGGGAGAGATGGATCGCGGCGCGGTGGAAGCGGGCGTTCGGCCACTGCGGCGCGACGACGATCGCCGCATCGACGAGATCGAGAGCGAGGGCGCGGTCGCCGAAATGCAGCGCCGCGGTGGCGCGGGCCGAGAGGAGAGCGGCGGTGTCGCTGCCGGCGTCCTTCCAATGGACGGCGATGCGGTCGCGGGCGCGCTTCGCCGAGGCGTCGTCGCCGGCGGCGGCCAGCGCGGCGAAGTAGAAATCGAGCGATCGGCTGGTCGGTCGTCCCGTCGGCGGATCGGCGTCCGGGTGCTCGGGCACGACGGGCGTCTCGGCCGGCGGAAGATCGGGAGAGAGCGCCCGGACGGGCGAGGCCAGAAGCGCCGCCGCGATCGCCAGGGCGAAGGTCGGTGCGAGCTTCGGCGAGCCGAGGCGCGAGATCGTCGACGGGTGTCGGGCGCTGAAAAACGAAACGAGCCGCATGAACGGATCTTGGACCCGGTTCCGCGGCTCGTCGAGAGGCTTCCGTCCGGCGACCGTCGAAACGATCGCCGCCGGCGCGTCGATCAACCCTGGCGCGCCTTGAAGCGCGGGTTGGTCTTGTTGATGATGTAGACGCGGCCCTTGCGGCGCACCAGACGGTTGTCGCGATGGCGCGTGCGGAGCGACTTGAGCGAGTTCTTGATCTTCATGTCCGGCGACCCGAGGTTGATCCGATACGATCCGCCTGCCGTCGACCGGTCTGCGCTTCGCTCGGATGCCGTCTTCCTCGGAAACCCGCCTGCGGGGCCCCTCGTGGAATGCGGCGAGGAACAATGAAACGAGCGCGGATCGCCCGCGCTCGTGAATTCGGCCGGGACCATAGGCATCGCGCCCCGCCGTGTCAATCGCTTCGCGCGCCTCTCCACGACCACTTTCGCCGCAGACGAAGCGAACGATGACGACCGGCGTTCGTGGTGCGCGTCCCGTGCGGAGGGCGGCGGTGGCGCACGTCGTCACCCGACGCGTCCCGGGTCATCTCGTATACCGAAAAGTAACCATGAGCAACGTGTTCACTCACTGTTAACGGTGAACGTCAACCTACTGTTTTCCGTAAAATTCGAGAGAAAATTTTGCCGAGTGAATCGGTAATGCCCCCGCGGTTAGATCTGGTCGGACGAAGAAACGATCAGGATCGAACACATGCCTCCGCTCTCGACTCTACTCGGCTGGGCCGCCGCGACGATCGCCATGCTGGCGCTCGCCACCGCGCCGATCGGAGGGACGGCCGAGCTCGCGCTCGGATCGGCGGCGGGCCTCGCCCCGTCTGCGGGCTAACGGACCGGTGCGGGCGCGGTCCAGCGCCACACCTATCTGGCGCTCGGTACGCTGATCGTGCTGCGTTACGTGTGGTGGCGCACCACCGAGACGCTGCCGTCGACCGACGACGTCGTCGGCTTCTCCGCCGGCGTGGTGCTCTATGCGGCCGAGATGTTCTGCGTCGGCATGCTGTTCATCTCGCTCTTCGTCATCGCCGATCCGCTGCGCCGCCCGCCGGCGCGCCGGCTGAAGGACGAGGAGTGCCCGAGCGTCGACGTCTATGTGCCGAGCTACGACGAATCGGCCGATCTCGTCGCCGCCACTCTCGCCGCCGCCACCACCATGGACTGGCCGGCCGACAAGCTGCGGGTCCATCTCCTCGACGACGGCGGCACGGTGCAGAAGCGCAGCGCCGCCGATCCGGTCGCCGCCGCGGCGGCCGAGGCCCGTCACGTCGAGATGAAGGCGCTCGCCGAGAGCCTCGGGGCGATCTATCTCACCCGTGAGAAGAACGTCTCGGCCAAGGCCGGCAATCTCAATGCGGCGCTCGAACACACCTCGGGCGACCTGATCGCGATCTTCGACGCCGATCACGCGCCGACCCACGACTTCCTGCGCGAGACCGTCGGCCACTTCGCCGAGGATCCGCGCCTGTTCCTGGTGCAGACCCCGCACTTCTTCCTCAATCCCGATCCGATCGAGAAGAACCTCGTCACCTGGGCGCGCATGCCGTCGGAGAACGAGATGTTCTACAGCGTCATCCAGCGTGGGCTGGATCGCTGGAACGCCGCGTTCTTCTGCGGTTCGGCCGCGGTGCTGCGCCGGACGGCGCTGGAAGAGGCCGGCGGCTTCTCGGGCATCTCGATCACCGAGGACTGCGAGACGGCGCTCGACCTGCACTCGCGCGGCTGGACCTCGCGCTTCGTCGACAAGCCGATGATCGCCGGTCTGCAGCCCGAGACGCTCGCCCAGTTCATCGGTCAGCGGTCGCGCTGGTGCCGCGGCATGGTCCAGATCCTGATGATGAAGAACCCGCTGTTCAAAGGTGGGCTCTCCTTCGCGCAGCGCATCGCCTATCTGTCGAGCTCGCTGTTCTGGCTGTTCCCGCTGCCGCGCCTGATCTTCGTGATCGCGCCGCTGCTCTACATCTTCTTCGGCGTGAAGCTCTATGTCGCCAACGCGCAGGAGTTCGTCGCCTACACGGTCGTCTACATGATCGTGAACATGCTGATGCAGAATCATCTCTACGGACGGGTGCGCTGGCCCTGGATCTCGGAACTCTACGAGTACATCCAGATGCCCTATCTCGCCCGGGCGATCGGCTCGGTGGTGATGAACCCGAAGAAGCCGACCTTCAACGTCACCGCCAAGGGCGTCGTCACCGAAGAGGCGCGGCTGTCGGAACTGGCGAAGCCCTATTTCGTGATCTTCGCCGTCCTCGCCGTCGCCTCGGCGGTCGCCTTCCAGCGCTTCTTCTCCGATCCCGAGATCAACGACCTGATGCTGGTCGTCGGCCTGTGGAACACCTTCAATCTGGTGATCGCCGGGGTGGCGCTGGGCGTCGTCGCCGAGCGGCCCGAACGTCGCCGCGCCCAGCGACTCGACGTCGCCCGCAAGGCGGAGTTCGTCATCGGCGACGCCGTGGTGCCGGTGGTGGTCGAGGACATCTCGATCGGCGGCGTGCGGCTGCGCCCGCTCGGCGCCGTGCCGACCGGCCTCAAGCTCGCCGGCGCGACCGGCACGCTGATCGTCGAGACCGAACGGGCGGAAGCGCCGGCGCGGATCCCCGTGCGGGCCCGCCGCATCGGTGCCGACGACCAGGGCGTCTTCTGGGGCATGCAGTTCGAGCGGCTGACCAGCGGCGGCTATCGGGCGGTGGCGGAGGTCATGTACGGCCAGGCCGCGGTGCTGTCCCGGTTCCGCGAGCGTCGCCGCTCGGGCAAGAGCCTTCTCGCCGGGACGGCGCAGTTCCTCGGGTGGGCCGTCGGTCAGTCGGGCCGGGCGCTGAAGCTCGCGCTGCGGCGCAAGCCGTCGGGCAAGGAGATCGCCGTTTCCGGCGAGCTGATCCCGCTTCCCGTCCAGGACGACAAGACCCGCTTCGCCTGATCCCACCCGCCATCCTTCTCGCCGCCGATCCGATCGGAGCCGCCATGACCACCCGCTTCGCCTCTCCCGTCCTCCTCGCCGGCCTGGGGCTCATCGCCTTCGGCGCGGCATCGTCGCGGGCCGGAGAGATGCCGACGACGCTCGAGGGGCTGTCGGTGGCGACGAGCGTCGACGCGCGGGTGCTGCGGCGTCTGCCCTCGACGATGCGGTCCACCCGGCTCACCGGCGAGACCGATGCGCTCGCCTTCCCGGTCTGGCTGACGCCGGCGGAAGCGGCGGCGGGCGCCACTCTGCGCCTCGCCCACGTGGCGGCGGTCTCGGTGATGCCGGAGGCGTCGCGGCTCTCCGTGGCGGTCAACGATCGGCCGCTTTCCGACGTGGCGATCGGCGCCGGCGGCGGTGCGCGCACCACCGAGATCACCGTTCCGGGCGGTCTCCTGCGGCCGGGCTGGAACGAGGTCCGGGTCGGCGTCGACCAGCGCCACCGCGTCGACTGTTCCGTCGCCTCGACCTGGGAGCTGTGGACCGAGATCGACCGGGCCCGTTCGGGCTTCGTCTTCCCCGCCGGCCATCGGCCGGAGCGGCGCGGCATCGCCGACATCGCCGGCATCGCGCCGGACGACCACGGCCGAGTGACGATCCGTCTGGTCAGCCCGAACGACCCCGAGCCGCGCCAGCTCGAACGGGCGATGCGGGCGGCTCAGGCGCTGGCGCTGATCGGCGGGTTCCTCGATCCGATCGTCACGGTGACGCGCAAGCCGGAAACCGCGCCGGGCCTCGACCTGGTGGTCGGGCGGGCGGCCGCGGCGCTCGACGGCGAAGCGGCGAACCTCCAGGCCGGCTCCATCGCGGTTCTCGACGACGGCGCGACCGATCGGCTCGCCGTGGTCATTCCCGGCTCCGACGCCGAGGTCGACCGGGCGCTCGAGCGGCTCGCCGAACTGGCGGGCCGGCCGACCGAAGGCAGCGAAGCGGGCCTCGCGGCGCGGGCCGCGGTCGGTGGCCGCGCCATCGCCTCGGGCGAGCGGGTGCAGCTCTCCGAACTCGGCGCGACGTCCAAGGAATTCAACGGCCGACTGTTCCGCGTCGGCTTCGACCTGCGTCTGCCGGCGGATCTCTATCCGGCCGACTACGCCAAGGTGCAGCTGAAGCTCGCCGGCGGTCTCGCCCCCGGTCTCGACCGTGCCGCCCGCCTCACCGTGCGGGTCGACGGGCAGCAGGCGGCGGGCCAGCCGCTGGTGGCGCCGAACGGCGAGGTCTTCGAGGGTCGGACACTGTCGATCCCGCTCTCCGCCTTCAAGCCGGGTCACAACCGCGTCGAGATCGAGGCGGCGGTGCCGGCGGCGGCCGACAAGACCTGCGATCCGGCGGTGCAGATCGACGGCGCCAAGCGCTTCCTGTTCGTCGATCGCAGCGAACTGGTGTTTCCGAACTTCGCCCGCCTCGCGCGGCTGCCGGATCTCGCCGCCACGGCCTCCGGCGTGCTCGCGCGACTGTCCCCGGAAACGCGGCCGACGCTGCACGTGCCGCATCCCGACCTCGCGGCGCTGTCGGCGGCGGCGACCTTCGCCACCCGCATCGCGGTGGCGGCGGGGCGGGTCGAGGCGCAGCCGATCGTCTTCCGCAATCCGGCCGTCGATGCGCCGTCGGCGATCGTCGTCGGGGCGCTCGCCGATCTGCCGGCGACGGTGGTCGGCGCCGTCGGGCTGGAGATCGGTCAGGTCCGGGCGGCCTGGGCGCGCCGGCCGAACGACCAGCAGGCGACGGTGATGCCGGCGCGCGCCACCAGCGCTCTGGCGCGTCGCGTCGCCGGGCTCTCCGCTGCGGCGTCCATCGCCGACGTCGATCCGATCGTCACCGGCTCGCTGCAGGGGCGGGTGCTGACGGCGCTGCCGGCGCGCGACGGCGATCTGGTCGATCGCTGGCGCCGGTCGATGGAATCGCCCTGGTCGCCGGCGGCATTCAGCCGTCAGGCCGGGGTTCGCTTCGAGAAGCTCTTCGACTACCTGCCCAGTTTCGGCGCGGCGCGGTCGCTCGAGGGCTTCGCTCCGACGCCGTCCACCGGACTGGTGATCGCGCAGGCGATGTCGCCCGGCGGCGGCGCCTGGACGCTGGTGACGGCGCCGTCGTCGCAGGCGCTGGCCGAGACGATCGCCACCGTCGTCGCCGGCGAGGACTGGGCGCGGCTGCGCGGTGCGGCGGCCTCCTGGGACCGCGTCGAGGAGAAGGTGACGACGGTGCCGGCCGGCCACGTCGGTTTCCTCGCCACCGCCGAACTCGACTTCGCCAACTTCCGTCTGGTCGCGGCGGCGCTCGCCTCCGACTACCCCTACGGCTACATCCTCGCCGCCTTCCTGGTGACCGCCGCGCTCGGCTTCGCCACGGCGCGCCTGCTGCCGCGCCTGGGTGCGGTGAAGTCATGACCGCGAATCGTCGCCCCTTCGGTCTCGCGCTCGCCGCCGCCTTCGCGGCCGGATCGATCTTCGCCACCTCGGTGGCGCCGGCCGGTCCGGTGCCGGCGCCGACGGCGCTCGCCGCGGAGACGGCGAAGACGCCGGGCCTGCGCGGCACCCTGCCGGTGCCGGCGCTGTGGGCCGCCTGGAAGGCGCGCTTCGTCTCGCCCGAAGGTCGGGTGATCGACGACGTCAACGGCGGCGTCAGCCATTCGGAAGGCCAGGGCTACGGCATGTTGCTGGCGGTCGCCGCCGACGATCGCGACACGTTCCGCACCCTGTGGAGCTGGACCCGCGCCCATCTTTCGCTGCGCAAGGACGGCCTCGCCGCGTGGCGTTGGCGGGCGGATCGCAAACCGCACGTCGACGATCCCAACAACGCCTCCGACGGCGACATCCTGATCGCCTGGGCGCTGATGGAGGCGGGAGAGGCGTGGAACGACGTCGCCGCCACCGCCGCGGCGCGGCGCATCGCCCGTGCGGTCTTCGCCGCCAACGTCGTCCCGACCCGGTTCGGACCGACGCTGTTGCCGGGCGCGAGCGGCTTCCGTGCCGGCGACCGCAAGGACGGGCCGGTGGTCAATCCCTCCTATTGGGTCTTCCCGGCGCTCGCCCGTCTCGCCGAGGCGACACCCGACCTCGATTGGCGCGGGGTCGCGACGGCGGGTGAGAAACTCCTCGCCGAGGCCCGTTTCGGACCGGCGAACCTGCCGGCCGAGTGGGTGTCGATCGGCGGCGAGGTGCGCCCGGCCGACGGCTTCCCGGCGACCTTCGGCTACAACGCGGTGCGGGTGCCGCTGCATCTCGCCTGGGGCGAGAGCGGGCGACGCGAGCGTCTGGCGCCGTTCATGGCGCGGTGGAGCGGAGCGGCCGAGCCGCGCGCCACCATGGCGGTGGTCGATCTGGCGAGCGGGCGGGACGCCGAGCCGCTGATCGATCCGGGCTACCGGGCGGTGGCGGCGGTGGTCGCCTGCGCCCTCGAGGGCCGGCGTTTCCCCGACGATCTGCGCGGCGCCGACACCGATCACTACTACCCGACGACGCTGCGCGCCCTGGCGATGGTGGCGGTCAATCAGAGGTATCCGACATGTTGGTGAGGTTCGCTCCCCTGTCGTGCGCCGTGGCGGTGACGATGCTCGTCGCCGTGCCGCGGGCGGACGCCGCGCCGCGGGCGATCGAATGGACCGCGGCGGTCGATGCCGCGTCGATCTCGCCGGAGGAGGCCGAACGGGCCTTCGCGCGGCCGGCGGCCGACGGTTCGGCCGATCCGATCGTTCGGGTCGACGAGAGTGCGTTGCGCTACTACGCCGCCGAACACGCCCAGGCGCGGGTCGAGGCGGAGATCCGCCGCCTGCGCGCCCTCTATCCCGGTTGGGAGCCGCCGGTCGATCTCAACCGTCCGGCCGGGCCGGGCGAGGATCAGGCGCTGTGGGATCTCTTCGGCAAGGATCGCATCGACGATCTCAAGCTGGCGATCGATCGCCGCATGGCGGTGCGGCCGGGCTGGCGACCGTCGCCGGAGATGGTGGCCAAGCTCCGCCGCAAGGAGATGCGCCTCGATCTCGTCGCGGCGTCGGATCGCGGCGACTGGGCGGCGGTGACCGGGCTCGCCGAGCGCGAACCGTTGCTGCTCGACGGCGCCGATCTCGACGTGATCTGGCGGGTGGCCGAGGCCACCGCGAAGACCGCGACGCAGGAGCGGTCGCTCGACCTCTACAAGCTGGCGCTCACGGCCTCGCCGGGGCCGGAGGAGCGTCTGGCGACGGTGCGCAAGGCGATGGCGGCGCTCGGTGCCGACGCGGTGACGCCGCTCGTCGCCGAGGAGCGCCACGGTGAGTTCGAGCCGCTGCGCCTCGATCTGGCGCGGGCGCGGATCGGCGACGGGTTGAAGCCGGGAGCGACGACCGTCCCGGCGGACGAGGACGTGACGCGGTTGACCGCGGCGGCGCGCAAGAGCGACGGCACGGCCGGCGATGCGACGCTGCTCGGCTGGCTCGAACTGAAGCGCGACAAGCCGGCCGCGGCCTACGACTGGTTCGCGATGGCGCGGACGCGCGGCGGCGACGCCAAGGCGACGCTCGGCGCGGTGCTCGCCGCCGATCAGGCCGGCCGGCGCGACGAGGCGCGCGATCTCGCCGCGACCGGGGTCGACGACGCCGAAGTGGGCGCGCTGTTCCTCGATCTGGTCACCGCCGATGTCACCGGTGCGACGCGTCGCACTCTCTCGGCGGAGCGGGCGACGCGCTTCGCTCAGGTGATCGAGAAGCTCGAGTCCGGCGACGCGGCTCAGGCCCTCGCCTGGTACGCCTACGATGCGCGCCAGTTCGAGGCGGCGCGGGCGTGGTTCGCCAAGGCGATGGCGTGGCGGCCGTCGGCGAAGTCGGCGGAGGGTCATCTCCTCGCCGTCAAGGCGGCGGGCGATCGCGCCACGTTCGACAAGCTCTCGGCCGAGTATCGTGATCGCTTCGCCGACATGGTGCCGGTGCCGGGCTTCACGACGGTGACCGTGGCGAAGCGCGGCGGGCCGGCGAAGAAGTCCTGCGCGGTTCTGCTCGGCCCGAACGGGCGCCGCTCCGCCGGTGACGACCTCGCCGCCGGGTGGTGCCTGATGGATCTCGCCCGCGGTGAGGAGGCGGTCGCCGCCTTCGACAAGGCGCGGACCGGTGACGGCCGGCTGGCGGCGGAAGCGGCCTACGGTCTGTCGCTGGCGCATCTGAGGGCCGGGCGCACCGCCGCCGCCGCCACGGTCGCCGCCTCCGGGCAACTGGCGACGGCGCGGCGCGACGAGATCGGCCGCATCGCGCTCGCCCAGCAGGCGATCGCCCGTTTCGACGCTCGCGACTATCGCGGTGCCCTCGACACGCTCGATCGTCGGCGTCGCCATGCCTCCGAGCCGCGCGATCTCATGACCATGCGCGGCTGGGCTCTCTATCACCTCGGTCTGAAGGGGGAGGCGCACGAGGTCTTCGTGACGCTCGATGCGCAGTTCTCGACGCGCGAGTCCCGTATGGGCGTCGCCGCCACCACCGTCGGACCGACCGCGAGGAACTGACATCATGCGCCCGACCCGATCGCTCCTCGCTCTTCTCGCCGTCGTCCCCCTCGGGGCCTGCGCCGACATGACCGACATGCGCAGCTCCGCGCCCTTCGCCACCGCCTCGCTGCCGGCGTCGCTCGCCGTCGAGGTGGCGCCGGAGCAGGCGCTGGCGGGACTGCCGGCCGAGGCCGGCGCGGTGGTGTCGGTCACCGAACGGCGCGAGAAGGATCGCCTCACCCAGACGATCGCGCTCGCCGGCGATGCGGCGACGCCGGGCACCAATCGCATCCGCGTCGTCGCCGAGACGCACGAGCCGGGGCGCTCGCGCCGTCCGACCGAAGAGGCGATCGCCGCCGAACTCGCCGCCGAACTGCCGGACGTCGACATGAGCCCGAGTTCGCGGATGATCGCCGGCGCCGGTGGCCCGCTCGGCCTGGCCACCGGTCGCAGCGCGCGCGGTGAGACCTGCGTCTATGCCTGGCAGGAGACCAAGGCGCGGCCGAGCCGCAGCCGTGGCGGCGTCTTCGACACCGACACGGTCGACGTCTCGGTGCGGGTGCGGCTGTGCCGTCAGGGGCTGACGGAAGAGCGGGCGGTCGCCCTCGTCGAGGGGCTGCGGCTGCGCGCCGACGTGGTGCCGCTCGGCGGTGGTTTCGCCTCCGGCCCGACCGGGGTCGACGCCTTGGCGACGGCGGGCTACGGCGCGTCGACCGCGAGCGGCTACTCCCGTGCGCCGGCCACGGTCGCGAGGCCTTCGCCGCCGCCGCGTATCGCGCGGGTGGAGCAGTCGACGTCGGTGCGTCCGGCGAAGCCGGTTTCCCGATCGATCGATCCGTCGCCTTCGAAAGCTCCCGCGGTTCCTCGGCCGGCGGCCGCCGATCGTGCCGCGCCGCCGCTCGCCGGCGTCGCTCCGGCGGTCACGGCGCCGCCGATCCCGCTGCCCTCCGGCGGCTGAGTTTCCCCGAGGCGAGGTCGGACCCCCTGCGACCGCCTCGGCACCAACGAACCCTCCCGATCGTCACCGGTCGGGAGGGTTCGTCGTTATATCTGAAGGAAACCCCCACCTACGGTGGGGGGATGGAAGAGTTC
>CALMYM010000005.1 GCA_937873675.1 uncultured Alphaproteobacteria bacterium
GGATCCTGGTCTCCAAGGAGGTGGGCCTCGGCTTCGTGCGGGAGAACGCGCTCGCCCGCCGCTTCCGCGACCATCAGGGGCGCCTCAACCGGCGTGTCGCGGCGGTGGCCGCCCGCGTCACCTTCGTCGCCGCCGGTCTGGCGCTGGTGATGAAGGACGGGGGGCCTCCATAATTCCCTGATGAGGCGGGCCGCCGCCGAATTCGCTCCGATCTTGCGCCGCGAGTTGCGGTCGGCCGAGCCGATCCTCGCTCGGACTCGGAAGCCCCGAGGCGATCGCGGCGTCTCGCCGCTGCAGCTCGATCGCGAATGCTCGTCACTTCTTCGGGCCGGCGACGATGGCCTCCATGTATTTCCGTTCCGCCGCCTGCCACTTGTCGAATGCGGCCTGCAGACCCGGGGGTTTGGGACCGGATTGGTTCTTCAAGCGGTCGAACTCCGCACGCGCCTTGTCGGCCTCGGCGCGGAGCGCCACGATCACCGGGTCTCCCGGAGGTGGTGGAAGCCTGTTCTTCCCGATGTTCGGCGGCTGATGGTCGAGCTTCGGCGTGCCGCTGGCGATCGGGTTGCGCGGCTCCGGCTCGTCGCCCGGTCCGCCCCACGCCTTCCAGTCACCGAGTTCTTTCGGAAGGTCGTCGTAGAGGATCGAGGTCTTCTGGCTCATGGTCCAGATGCCCTGGCCTTCGTTCACCACCACCTGCACGCCCTTGTTCTTGTCCATGTAGATCTTCAGAATGCCGTGGGCGTAGCCCTGCACGGCATCCTTGTTGTAGACGTCGGGAAGTATCGCGCCGGAGAACTGCGCCATCCAGATCGTACCGAGGTCCTTGTTTTCGACGCGTGTCAGAGCCTCGATCTTCACTCTGACCGAGAAATCGGCGGTACCGAGCTTCGCCAAGCCGTATTCTCTCTGACGGGTGACGAATCTGTTGGCATAATCTTCGATCGCGCGTTGCGCCTGCCACTTCGCCACGCCTTTCTCCTGCCCCGTGGTCTGGGACCAAGCGGGATCGGCGGCGGCGACACCGCCGAGGGAGAGAAGAACGGCGCCGATCAACGCCGCGCCGATCGACCGACCGGCTCTCCGGTTCGTAACGGGCCTTGTCATCTTCTTACGTGCCTCACTCTGGGAACGGTCGTCCGCGGGTGAGCGCCGACGAACCGTTCGTGTCCGGCTCCCGCCGAACGGCGAAGCCGTCGACGGGGATTCTCCGTCCGTTTTCCCTGTCACGCAACCCGACATGGTATCATCACGGATAAGTCCAACCTGAAATGGCAGAGATCGATGCAGGTCGGGCGACGGGCGAGGGCGGTCCATCTCGACGGCGACGAGGTCTCGCCGACCGGCATCTCGGCGCGACCCGGAGCGGATTCCGACCCGGTCGCGCCGGCTCGAAATTCCCTCTGGCTCTAACGATTTCGACGAAGCGGACGGATACCGATGGGAGCCACCCCGATTTCGCGGGCGGTGCTTCGATGGTCAAATGCACACGGATCGCAAGTGCGATGCTCGTTTCCCCGGGCGAAGCGGGCGGTTTCGTCGCGTGATCATCGCCCGGACGGCGACGCCGTTCGGCGGTAAGCGAGGTACACCCCAGTGGCTTCCGTCGTTCCCAGACGCGCGCGAGCGCCGGTCACGGCGTCCGGAGCGCCGACCGACGGCAAGGAACCCGATTGCCGGACCTGCGCCCTCCGGGCGCGTTGCATCAGCTACGGCTGGATGTCGCCCGGCGGTCTGTGGTTCGAGAACGCCGTCGTCCTGCACCCGACACCGGGTTGCCGTGGCTACGTCGGGCGTGGTGCCGACATCCTCGGTCATTTCGGTGAGACGGCCGAGGGCGAGCGCGAACCCGACGATCCGCAGACCCGGCGCGGTTGAGCGGTGATCCCGGCGGTGACGGCCGAACCGCTGTCGCGGCGAGCATCGCGGCGCGTGATCGCGGGAGAACGAAAACGACGAAGCCGGCCCGAGGGCCGGCTTTTTCGTCTCTTCACGCGGTGGGCACCGCGTCGGATGGTCTCGCGCCGATGAGGGAGCGAATGGAGGCCTCGTCCGGATTCGAACCGGAGTACACGGATTTGCAGTCCGCTGCGTGACCACTCCGCCACGAGGCCTCACGGGGAGGGATGTCTAAACAGGTTCGCCGGGTGGGGCAAGACCGGATTCGTCGGCGCCGACTTTTTCGAAATCGATTGCGCGCCGTATCCCTCCCGGCTCTGCCGGGCGTGTGGCGAGGATGCGAAACGGCGGCGCCCGCCTCGGGGAGGCGGGCGCCGATCTCGTCGCGCGGAAGGTGCCTCGGCGTTCGCGGCTCAGCGGACGGGGCGGCGCTTCATCGGGGCCGGTGCGCGATGCATCACCGGACGGGACATCTGCCGTGCCGGACGGGCCATCTGCCGTTGCATCGGCGCCGGCCGGACCAGACGTTGCTGGCCGAGCTTCGGACGGCCGACGGTCTGCGGCGGGTTGGTGAGCCGGGCCGGCCTCATCGTCGCCGACGGTGCGGTGCGGGTGAGGCCCGGACGCATGGCCGCGCCGGGCTTCGCACCCGGGCGAAGGGTCGCACCGGGATCGCCACCCGGGCGGGTGAGGGCGCCGGGGTTCGCACCCGGGCGGGCGAGGGCGCCCTGCGGCAGCGGCTTGCCGGCCGTCGCGGCGCCATGGGCGCGACCGGCCGCGACACCCGCGGCCGCCCCGGCCGCGCCCCCCGCGCCGATCGCGGCGGCGCCGTGTCCGGCTGCGGGGAGACCGGTGGCGCCGGCCGGCTGGCCGTGGTCGACCGCATGGGGCAGCGACGTCACCGGCGGGGCGCCGTGATTGGCCTTGGCGCGCAGCGCCTGATTGCCGGCGGAGGCGCGCACGTGCTGCAACTGCGCCGGTGTCGCGGTGACGCGGCCCTTGATCGGCGCGAGCTGGGCCGGGGTCGGTCGGGCGACGAGGCCGCCGCGGCCACCGTTGAAGGAGACGCGGCTCGGGCGGGCGACCACCACCGGCCGACTGTAGACGTTGGTGATGTTGATCGAGACGTTGGTCACGGCACGATTGTAGAAATAGGTGCCGCCACGCCAGTAGCCGCCGTCGAAGCCGATGCCGTCGTAGCCGAAGCCGTAGACGACGCCGCCGTAGAAGCCGACGCGCGGGCCCCAATAGCCGTCGTGGAAGACGTAGACGCCGTCGTTCCAGCCCCAGTATCCCGGGGTCCAGAGCAGGCCGACGCGCGGCGGGCGCGACCAGTAGCCGGGCACCCAGTAGTAGTCGTCGACCTCCGCATCCCAGGCCCAATAGCCGGGGATCCAGTGATAGCCGGGACCGGGGATCGCCGGCTGGACGTAGACCGGCAGCGCCGGCGGGGCGATGGTGACCGAGATGCCGATGGCGGCCTGCGGGGCGACGGAGGTCGCCGGCAGGGCGCCGAGGGCGAGAGCGAAGGCGATTGCAGCCGAGCGTAGCGCGCGCATCGTGGGATCCTTTTCCGCCCCGGCCGCATCGCTCGGAGCTCGAGAGGCCTTCGGGAAACGTCGACGACCGGCGCCTTCCGTGGGGGGCCGGTCGCGATGTCGCCCGAGGGGCGGACGCGGGTTCGATGGTGTCGATGTGCGGTCGCGGTTCTCGCCCGGGGCGCAAGATCGGGCGTTGCCACTGAACCGTCGATGAACGAAACGCGGCGGATTCGCGACATCATCGGGAAAAGATCAGACCGCCTCTTCGCGCACCGCGACATTGGGCCGATCGGCGGTGAAACGGCCGTCGATCAGCTCGACGATGCGGTCGCAGCGCCGCGCCAGTCGCGGGTCGTGGGTGACCACCAGGAAGGTGGTGCGATGCACCTCGTTGATCTCGCGCATCAGATCGAAGGCGCGATCGGCGGAACGGGTGTCGAGGTTGCCGGTGGGCTCGTCGGCGAGCACCAACGCCGGGTTCATGGCCAGCGCCCGGGCGATGGCGACGCGTTGCTGTTGGCCGCCGGAAAGCTGCGCCACCGGCTGATCGCGCCATTGCGACAGATGGAACTGGGCGAGCAACTCGTCGGCGCGCGCGAACATCGCGTCGGTCGGGAAACCGCGGTCGAGCAGCATCGGCATCGCCACGTTCTCCACCGCGGTGAAGGCGGAGATCAGGTAGTGGTACTGGAAGACGAAGCCGATGGCGCGGCCGCGCAGGCGGGTCAGCTCGGCGTCGTCGAGGGTGGTGGTGTCCTCGCCATGGAGGACGAGGCGACCGGAGGTCGGCCGGTCGAGCAGGCCGATGAGGTTGAGCAGCGTGCTCTTGCCCGACCCGGACGGGCCGATCAGGGCGACGAACTCGCCCTGTTCGAGCCTCAGATCGAGGCCGTGCAGCACCTCCACCTCGACCGCGGTGCCGACGGCGTAGGACTTCTTCACCTGGTCGAGGACGAGGACGGGGTCAGCCACGGATCGCCACCACCGGGTCGAGACGGGCGGCGCGCAGCGCCGGCGTCACGGCGGCGACGACACCGGTCGCCGTCGCCATGATCGCCGCCGTGACCGGCAGCCACCAGTCGATGATCAGAGGGAAGAACTCGCTGCCGTCGGGATTGCGCGCGATGGCGTGGAACCCCCAGATGGCGACGAGACCGAGCGAGGAGCCGAAGATCGAACCGATCAGGCCGAGCACTCCGCCCTGGATGAGGAAGACGCGCAGCATCTGGCCGCGCGAGGCGCCCATGGCGCGCAGGATGCCGATCTCCTTGGAGCGCTGCACCACCGAGACGATCAACACCGAGGCGATGCCGAAGGCGACCGACAGGCCGACCAGCAGGCGGATCGTGGTGTTGGAGATCGACTGGATGTTCATCACGTTGAAGAACTGGGCGTTGGTCTTGATCCAGCTGTCGGCGCCGACGCCGGTGGTGGCCTGGAGCACCTGCGCCACGTCTTCCGCCGCGTAGACGTCGTCGACGGTCACCTCGATGGAGGTCGAGCCGCCGATGAGGCCGAGCAGCGCCTGACCGGTGCGCAGCGCCACGTAGACGTTGCGCAGGTTGGTGAAGCGGTGGCCGAGATCGAAGAGGCCGGAGATGGTCAGCGTCATCATCGTCCCGGTCGCCGCGGTGAAGCGCACCTTGTCGCCGACCTCGACGCCGAGTTCCTTGGCGAGATCGGTGCCGAGCACCACGTCCTCGGGGGCGAGCCGCGGCTGTCCGTCGACGACGGCGCCGGGCAGATCGATGATGGCGAAGTAGCGCTCCGGTTCGATGCCGATGACGTTCACCGAACGGGAGGCGACGCCGCGCGAGGCGAGCGCCGAACCGGTGACCACCGGGGCGACGTGGGTGATCTCGGGATTGCGCTCCAGATCGACGCGCACCGCCTGCCACTGGTCGATCGAGCGAGTGCGTTGGGTGCGGCGCTGCACCGTGCCGAGGTTCAGAGCAGGGTCGCCGTCGCGTAAGGGGCGCGCCACCTCGTCGGGCGGCACCATCGAGATGTGCGGCTGCGAGTTCAGGATGCGGCGCATCATGTTGGAGGTCATGCTTTCGAGCATCGCCGACATGAAGACGATGACGCCGACGCCGATGGTCACACCGGCGACGATGAACAGCGACTGCATCCGGCCCTCGAGCAGGAACCGGATCGCCGCGATCCATTCGAAGGGCAGCCAGCGGCGCATCAGAACATCCCCCGACCCATGCCCATGCCGCGGCCCTGTCCGCCGCCACCACGACCCTGACCCTGGCCCTGACCCTGACCCTGTCCTTGTCCCTGGCCGGGACGGCTCGCCGCACCGGCGCGACCGGGGCCCGCTTCGCCGACGACGGCGCGGATACGGTCGCCGTTCTCCACTTTGGCTCTGACCGGGATCACCAGATCTTCGGCCGCGAGACCCTCGGTGATCTCGACGCGGCCGTCGCCTCTCAGGCCGACGCCGACCGATCGACGCACGGCACGACCGTCTTCGGCCACCAGCACCCAGGCGCGCCGGGTCAGCGGATCGTGGACGGCGGAGGTCGGCAGCACCAGCGAGTCGGCTTTGCGCGCCACTTCGATGTCGACCGACGTGGTCATGTCCTGGCGGATGTAGGCGGGCGGGGTCGGCAGCCGCAGTTTGACCTGGACGGTGGCGGTCTGCGGATCGACGGACGGATTGACGTAGAACAGTTCGGCCGGGATGCGGTCGTCGGGATAGGCGTCGGCGGAGACCAGCGCCTTCTGGCCGACGGCGACGAGGCCCATGTTCTTCTCGTCGATCTGCACCACCACCTGGGTCTCGCCGTTCGGCGACAGGGTCATCAGGGTCTTGCCGGGCTGGACCACGTCGCCGCGTTCGACGTTGCGTGCGATGAGCACGCCGGCTGCCGGTGCGGTGATGACGGTGTAGGCGAGTTTGGTGCGGGCGGCGGCGAGCGAGGCTTCCGACTGGGCGACGGCCGCTTCGGCCACCACCCGTTCGGTGCCGCCGGGCAGGTTCGATTCGAGTTGCAGGTGGGCGGCGCGCGACTGGGCGACGGCGACGTCGCGGGCCTTGCGGGCGTCGTCGACCTGCGCCTGGGTGGCGAAGCCGGTCTGTTTCAGCTTGTCGACACGGGAGAAGGCGGCCTGGGCGGCGACGAGATTGGCTTCGGTCTGGGCGACGCTCTGACGAGCGACCGGTAGGCTCACGTCGGCGATCTGGCGCAGCTTGGCCTTCGCCTGGGCGACGGCGGCCTCGGCGAGGCGGACGTTGGCTTCGGCCTCGCGCCCCTCGAGGCGGATCAGAACCTGATCGCGCGTCACCGTCTGGCCCTCGGCGACGGGGATCTCGACGACGGTGCCCGTCACCTGCGCGCCGATGTCGACCCGGTAGGGGGCGAGGACGCGGCCGGTGGCGACGATGGTGCGCACCACCTCGCCGCGCTGCGGTGTGACCACTGCGATTCGGGGGCCGAGGACGACTTCGACCGCGCCGAAGCCGAGGAGCACGACGACGGCGGCGAGGAGGATCCAGCGCAGGATGCGGCCGAGGAGCGAACGTCTG
>CALMYM010000006.1 GCA_937873675.1 uncultured Alphaproteobacteria bacterium
GAGCCTCGACCCGCATTTCCGCGAGGAGATGCGCTTCGAGATCAAGGATATACAGCGCCGGCTCGGCTTCTCGATCCTCTACGTCACGCACGACCAGTCGGAGGCGATGGCGCTCTCCGATCGCATCCTGGTGATGAAGAAGGGCGTCGTCCAACAGGTCGGCAGCCCGCGCGACGTCTACTACCGGCCGGCCAACCGCTTCGTCTTCTCCTTCATCGGCCTGTCCAGCTTCCTTCGCTCCCGCTTCGCCCGCGGGCGGCGGGGCGTCCACACACTCTAACTGCCGTTCGACTCGGTCGGTGAAGCGCCGGTCGAACTGGTCGGCGCCGGCGACGGGGTGCTGGCGGTGCGGCCCTCGGACGTCGATTTCGTCGACGAGGGCGGGTTGCGCGGTGTCGTGCGGCGGCGGTCCTCCCTCGGCGAGATCGTCGACTATCAGATCGCCGTCGGCTCGCAGACGCTCCGCGTCCAGAAGACCCGCCACGAGAGCGGCCCGCAGGCCGGCGAGACCTGCGGCGTGCGTTTCGCGATGTCGAACTGGTACCCGATGTCGGACGCCACCGACGCCTGACCGCGAGCCGGCCGCCGACCTCGCCGCCACGCGGCGGCCGGTCCTTCGCTCGATCGCCGCTGCGCGGCTGGTCTTTCGCTGGGTCGCCGCTGCGCGGCCGGTCTTTCGCTCGATCGCCGCTCCGCGGCCGGTCCTTCGCTCGATCGCCGCTGCGCGGCCGGTCCTTCGCTCGATCGCCGCTGCGCGGCTCAGGCCGGCAGGACGTGGACCGACGTCGGCGACGGATCGAGACGGACGACATCCCCGACCGCGTGGAGGCCGGTCTCGGCCGGGTTCGGGCAATCGACCAGCCAATCGCCGACGCCGTCGACCGCGACGAGGTATTCGGCGAGATTGCCGAGGAACATGACGCGGCGCACGGTCCCGGTGAGGGTGCCGACGTCTCGCGACAGGCGTACCGCCTCGGGGCGGACGAGGAGCGTCACCGGCGATCCGACCGGACGGCTCGGCATGCCCGCCACGGCGACGGGGATGCCGGCGACGTCGACCGAAGCGTCGTCGCGCACCGTCGCCTCGACGAAGTTGGCCTTGCCGATGAAATCGGCGACGAAGCGGTTCACCGGCCGGGCGTAGATCGCATGCGGCGTGCCGCGCTGTTCGACGGCGCCGGCCTTCATCACCACGATCTCGTCGGAGATGCTCATCGCCTCGATCTGGTCGTGGGTGACGTAGATCGCGGTGATGCCGACGCGCTGCTGCAGCTCGCGGATCTCGACGCGCATCTGTTCGCGCAGTTTGGCGTCGAGGTTGGAGAGCGGCTCGTCGAAGAGCAGGACGCGCGGCTCCATGACGATCGAGCGGGCGAGCGCGACGCGCTGCTGCTGGCCGCCGGAGAGCTGGTTGGGCGAGCGCCGGGCGTAGCCGGTCAGGCCGGTCGCCTCCAACACCCGCTCGACCCGTTCCTCGACCTCGGACGCCGGGAGCTTGCGCAGGCGCAGGCCGAAGGCGACGTTCTCGAAGACGTCGAGATGGGGGAAGATGGCGTAGGACTGGAACACCATGGCGGTGTCGCGCCGATTGGGCGGAACGTCGTTCATCCGCCGGTCGCCGAACAGGATGTCGCCCGAGGTCGGCTCCTCGAAGCCGGCGATCATGCGCAGCAGCGTGGTCTTGCCGCAGCCCGAGGGGCCGAGCAGGGTCACCAGTTTGCCGGCACCGATCTCCAGCGTCACGTCCTTCACCGCCGCCATGGTGCCGCCGTCGGGCGCGGTGAAGATCTTGTTCAGTCCGGTGATGGTGATGGTGTCGGTCATGGATGTCTCACCATGGTGGTGTGGCGGCTCCAGCGATCGACGAAGGCGCCGATGATGGCGATGGCGATCAGGACGACGACGATCACCACGACGGAGAAGGCGGCCGAGACCCCGAGACGGCCGGAGCCGACCTGATTGAGGATCTGCACCGTCATCAGGTTCCAGTTGGCGGAGACGAGGAAGATGGCGGCGCTGATCGCCGTCATGGCGCGGACGAAGGCGTAGACCAGACCGGAGAAGAACGCCGGCGCGATCAGCGGCAGCGTCACCTTGCGGAACGTCGTCAGCCCGTCGGCGCCGAGATTGTGCGCCGCCTCCTCGATCGACGGATCGATCTGGCGCAGCACCGCGATGCCCGACTGGATGCCGACCGGCACGTAGCGGAAGACGAAGGCGAGCACGAGGATGGCGAGGGTGCCGGTGAGGAGCAGCGGCCGATCGTTGAAGGCGAGGATGTAGCCGATGCCGACGACGGTGCCGGGCACGGCGAAGGGCAGGATGGCGGCGAACTCCAGGGTGGCGCGGCCGGGGAACGAGCGGCGCACCACCAGGAACGCGATCAGCATGCCGAGCAGGCCGCTGATCGGCGTGGTGATGATCGCGACGATCAGCGTGTCCTTCACCGACTGCAGGCCGATGTCGAAGACATAGGCGAAATGGGCGAGAGTCGGCGTGTAGTCGAAGCCCCAGACGCGGGTGAAGGCGCCGACGAGGATCACCGCATAGAAGGCGGCGACGAGGCCGGCGAAAGCGACGAGAACACCCCACAGCAGCCATTTGACCGGCGTCGAGACGATCTTCGACGACGAGGCGGTCGGCTTGCCGGTGACGGTGATGTACTGGCGCTTCGACAGATACCAGCGCTGGATGGCGAAGGCGCTGAGCGACGGGATCAGCAGCACGACGGCGAGCGTCGCGCCGCGCGACAGGTTGAAGGAGCCGGTGATCTCCAGATAGGCCTGCGGCGCCAGCATCGGGAAGGCGGCGCCGGCGAGCACCAGCGGATTGCCGAAGTCGGCCATCGACTCGATGAAGACGATGAGGAAGGCGCCGGCGATGCCGGGCAGCGACAACGGCAGCGAGACCTTGACGAAGGTCTGCCAACGCGTCGCGCCGACGTTGAGCGCCGCGTCCTCGAGCGTCGGGCTGATCGAGGCGAGGACGCCGCGCAGCGACAGATAGGCGATCGGCGCGAAGGTGAAGATCTGCGACAGCACGACCCCGTGGAAGCCGTAGATCGAGAAGTCCTCGATGCCGAGCAACTGCCGGGTGACGAGGCCGTTGAAGCCGAAGAGAAAGAGGATCGACACCGCACTGACGAAGGGCGGCGAGACGATCGGCAGGATGGTGACGTAGTGGAGGATCGTCTTACCCGGCACGTCGAGGCGGGTCATGACGAAGGCGGCGAGATAGCCGACCAGGACGCTCGCCACCCCGACGAGGGCGCCGACGCCGAGGCTGTTGATCAGGGCGTTGCGGTAGAGCCGGCGCTCGGAGATGTCGAGGTAGCCCTGGAGGGTCCAGTCGCCGTCGACCTGGAAGCTGGCGAGGAGCACCCGGACCAGCGGATAGACGACGAAGACGGCGACCGCGATGGCGATCGCCGCCAGAAGCACCGCCAACAGCGGGTCACGAGCCATGGCCCGCAGTTCGGCACGTGTGTCGCGAGCCATGACCGCGGGTCCTACTGACCGAGCACCTCTTTGGTCCAGCGCTCGACCAGGCGCTTCTTGTTCTGCGCGGCGAAGCCCGCGTCGACCGGGATCAGCTTGATCTTGTCGAGCGAGGTGACGCCGGCGCCGCCGCTGACGTCGGGACGCACCGGCAGGAAGTAGGTCTTCGAGGCCGAGAGAGCCCCCTGCCCCGCCTTCGACGTCATCCAGTCGACGAGCTTCTTGGCCTCGTCGGCGTTCTGCGCGCCCTTGAGGATCGACATCGACGCCACTTCGTAGCCGACACCTTCGCTCGGGAACACGACCTGGACCGGATAGCCCTCGCCGGCGAGCTTGAGGAAGCCCGGGGTGAACTGGATGGCGATCGGCGTCTCGCCGACGCCGAGGGCGCCGGAGGGCGCGGTGCCGGACTGGGTGTAGGTCTGGATGTTGGGGTTGAGCTCCTTCAGATAGCCGAAGGCGCCGTCCTCGCCGCGCTGTTGGATCAGGGTCAGGATGACCGCATAGGCGGTGCCCGACGACTGCGGCGACGGCATCTGGATCAGGCCCTTGTAGGCCGGGTTCTTCAGGTCTTCCCACGAGGTCGGCACCGGCGCGTTGCGGCGCTGGAGGATGTCGGTGCGCACACCGATCGCCAGGGGGTTGGTGTAGATGGCGTGCCAGTAGCCCTCCTTGTCCTTGAAGGCATCCGGCAGGGCGGCGGCATTCGGCGACACGAAGGGCTCGGTCAGGCCACGCGCCTTGGCGATGATGTGATTCTCGCTCGGAGCGCCGAACCAGACGTCGGCCTGCGGACGGGCCTTCTCCGCCTCGATCCGCGACAGCGCCGGACCGGAGGACAGGAACACCATCTGAACCTTGACGCCGCTGTCCTTGGAGAAGGCGTCGAGCAACCGTTTGGCGTTCTCTTCGTCGACGCTCGAGTAGACGGTGAGGGCCTGGGCGGTGCCGATGGCGAGGAGCGACGTCACGGCCGCCGCCAAGAGGGTTCTGGTGGGAAGGCGCATATCTTCCTCCGATCATTGAAAATTTCATTTCTTATTCGGCTAAATTCTAGCACCCGCCCCCAGCCTCGGCAATGAAGCCGCACGCGGGTTGGCCCTGCAGCGAAGGGGTTGCTGGGCGCGGCACCGCGCGGGGGTGATTTCGCCCGACGCTGCGATGCCTCCGCGTGGGCACGGATCGCTTGACACCCCCTTTTTCGTTATCTAGCATAACTATTATACATTCAAACTTGAACGGACCGGACATGCGAACGGCGCCATCGGAGATCGTCGATCTCGGCCCCCTGCGACTGGAACGCCGGGGCGAGGTCCTGGTCGTCGGCCTCGACCGACAGGCCAAGCGCAACGCCATCAACGACGCGACCATCGAGGCGCTCGACGAGGTGTTCTCCGAGATCCCCGACGACGTGCGCGCCGTGGTGATCCACGGCGTCGGCGCGAACTTCTCGGCGGGGCTCGATCTCTCCGAGATCTCCGAGCGCGACGTCACCGAGGGCGTGTTCCATTCGCGCAACTGGCACCGCTGCTTCGAGAAGATCGAGTTCGGCCGGGTGCCGGTCGTCGCCGTGCTCAAGGGCGCGGTGATCGGCGGTGGGCTGGAGCTCGCTTGCGCCGCCCATGTTCGGGTCGCCGAGGAGAACGCCTTCTATGCGCTCCCCGAGGGCCAGCGCGGCATCTTCGTCGGCGGCGGCGGCTCGGTCAGGCTGCCCAAGCTCATCGGCGTCGCCCGCATGGCCGACATGATGCTGACGGGCCGGACCTATTCGGCGGCGGAAGGCGTGCCCCTCGGCTTCTCGCAGTATCTCGTCGGCGACGGCGAGGGCTTCGGCCGCGGGCTCGAACTCGCCACCGCGATGTGCCGCAACGCGCCGCTCACCAACTTCGCGGTGATCCAGGCGCTGCCGCGCATCGCCGACTCCGACCCCCGCGTCGGCTACCTGATGGAGAGCCTCGTCTCCGCCGTCGCCCAGGGCGACAAGGAGGCGAAGGGCCGGGTGCGCGCCTTCCTCGACAAGCGCGCCGCCAAGGTGACGCGTCCGGACCGCGGCTCCGAAGATTGAGACGACGCCGGGCGAACCGGCGCGAAGACGTTCAGGGCCGAGGCCCGGAGGAAACGACGAGGAACGAGATCCGCATCAGACGGATCCGCTCCGGGGAGGAAACCATGCACGCCACGAACCCGCCACCCGCGCCGCTGCGGCTGTTCGGCAAGCTCGATCCGGTCGTCGAGAGCCGCCCCGACGGCGTCATCGTCGTGCGGTCGGCCAAGCCCCTGCCCCACTATGCGGCCTCGCTGGTCGATCGGCTGGAGCACTGGGCCAAGGTGACGCCCAACCGGGTGTTCCTGGCCGAGCGCGACAAGACCGGCGGCTGGCGCGAGCTGACCTACGGGGCGGCCTTCGAGCAGATCCTGCACATCGGCGCGGCGCTGCTCGCCCGCGATCTCTCCGAGGAGGAGCCGGTGCTGATCCTCTCGGGCAACGGCATCGACCATGCGCTGATGTCGCTCGCCGGCATGGCGGTGGGGGTTCCGACCTGCCCGATGTCGACGGCCTATTCGACGGTCTCGCAGGACCTCGGCAAGCTCACCTACGCCCTCGATCTGCTCACGCCCCGCCTCGTCTTCGCCTCCGACGGCCGCGTCTTCGGACGCGCCTTGAAGAAGGTGCAGGAGCGCGGCATCGAGATCTGCGTCTCCGACGACACGGCGGCGGAACTCGGCGCGACGACCTTCCGGAGCCTGCTCGATCGGCCGATCTCGTCGGCCGTCGTCTCGGCGCGGACCCAGGTCGGCCCGGACACGATCGCCAAGTTCCTGCTCACCTCGGGCTCGACCGGCTATCCCAAGGCGGTGACCAACACCCAGCGGATGCTCTGCGCCAACCAGGCGCAGCTCGCCGAGGCGATGGCCTTCCTCAAGGACGAGCCGCCGATGCTGGTCGACTGGCTGCCGTGGGCCCACACCTTCGGCTCCAACCACAATTTCGGCATCGCCCTCTACAACGGCGGCACGCTCCACATCGACGAGGGCAAGCCGATCCCGGCCGGTATCGGCGCGACGGTGGCCAACCTGCGCGAGATCGCCCCGACGATCTATTTCAACGTGCCGAAGGGCTTCGAGGCGCTGCTGCCGCATCTCCAGGCCGACGAGAGCTTGCGCAAGCACTTCTTCTCGCGGCTGAAGCTGATGTTCTATGCCGGCGCCGGCCTCTCCAAGCCGATCTGGGACGCCTATCGGGATCTGGCCATCGAGACCGTCGGCCATCCGATCACCTTCACCACGTCGCTGGGCTCGACCGAGACGGCGCCGGGGGCGTTGATCTGCGTGCGCGACGTCGACCGTCCCGGCATCGTCGGCGTGCCGCACAAGGGCGTCGAGCTCAAGCTCGTGCCCAACGCCGGCAAGCTCGAAGCTCGTCTGCGCGGCCCCAACATCACGCCCGGCTACTGGCGCCGACCGGACCTGACCCAGGCGGCCTTCGATGCGGAAGGCTTCTACCTGCTCGGCGACGCGTTGCGGCTCGCCGAACCCAACAATTTCGCCGCCGGCTTCGAGTTCGACGGCCGCGTCGCCGAGGACTTCAAGCTCGCCACCGGCACCTGGGTGTCGGTCGGACCGCTCCGCACCGACTTCGTCGGCCGGTTCGATCCGCTGGTGAAGGACGCCGTCGTCACCGGTCACGACCGCGACGACGTCGGCATGCTGGTGTTTCCGGACGAGGAGCAGACGCGGAAGCTCGCGCCGCACCTCTCGCCCGAGACGCCGTTCGACGAGGTCGTCACCGATCAGGCGGTCAAGGACGTGTTCCAGGAGCGGCTCGCGGCGGTCGCCCGCGAGGCGACGGGATCGTCGACCCGCGTCACCCGCATCGCGCTGATGTGCGAACCGCCGTCGATCGACCTCGGCGAGGCGACCGACAAGGGCTCGCTCAACCAGCGCGCCGTGCTCGCCAACCGCGCCCAACACGTCGAGGCCCTCTATGCGGCCGAGACCCGAGCGAACGTCATCAAGCTCTGAGGACCCCGATGAGCACCACTTCGATTCCCGGCGCCCTGGCGCTCGCCTTCGACGACGTCTTCCTGGTCGACGGTGTCCGCACGCCCTTCGTCGACTACAACGGCGCCTTCGCTCCGGTCTCGCCGACCGATCTCGGCATCAAGGCCGGGCGCGAGGCGCTGAAGCGGGCGGGGATCGCCGGCGCGGAGATCGAGACCGTCGTCGCCGGCAACATGGCGCAGGCGAGCTTCGACGCCTATTTCCTGCCGCGCCACGTCGGCCTCTACTGCGGCGCGCCGGTGGATGTGCCCGCCCATCTCGTGCAGCGCATCTGCGGCACCGGCGTCGAGGCGATCAGCCAAGCCGCCGACACGATCTCGCTCGGTCGCGCCAAGGTGGCGCTCGCCGTCGGGGCGGAGTCGATGAGCCGCAATCCGGTCGCCGCCTACACCCATCGCGGCGGCTTCCGCATGGGCCAGATCGAATTCAAGGACTTCCTGTGGGAGAGCCTCACCGACACCGCCTGTTCGGTGACGATGGGCGGCACCGCCGAGAACCTCGCCAAGAAGTACGGCATCACTCGCGAGGAGGTCGACGCCTTCGCCGCGCGCTCCTTCGAGCGGGCGCTGAAGGCGCGCGACGAGGGCTTCTTCGACGACGAGATCGTGCCGGTCTCCGACGAGACCTTCGAGCTCGCGGGCTACAACAACCGTTCCATCAAGCTCGCCAAGCGCGGCGAGGTGGTGCGCGAGGACAGCCACGTCCGCCCCTCGCCACTCGACATGCTCGCCAAGATCCGCCCCGCCTTCGGCGGCGTCCAGACCGGCGGCAACTCCTCGGCGATCGTCGACGGTGCGGCGGCCGTCGTGCTCGCGTCCGGCGCCTATGTTCGTGAAACGGCCAAGACGCCACTCGCCCGGGTCGTCGCCGCGGCCTCGGTCGGTGTGCCGCCGGAGTTCATGGGCATCGGCCCGGTGCCGGCGATCCGCGCCGTCTGCGAGAAGGCCGGGATCCGTGTCGCGGACGTCGACCGCATCGAGATCAACGAGGCCTTCGGCGCGCAGATCATGGCCTGCGCTCGCGAACTCGGCCTCGACGAGGAAAAGCTCGACGTCAACGGCGGCGCCATCGCCATCGGCCATCCGCTCGGCGCCACCGGCGTGCGCCTGACCCTGACGGTGTCGCGCGAGCTGAAGCGGCGCGGCCTCAGGTACGGCATCGCCTCGGCCTGCATCGGCGGCGGTCAGGGCATCGCCCTCCTGGTCGAGAACCCGGCCGCGGCCCGAGGAGAGCGCCCATGAAACTCCAGGGTATCGTCGCGATCGTCACCGGTGGCGGCTCGGGGCTCGGGCGGGCGACGGCGGAAGCCTTCGCCGCGGCCGGCGCCAAGGTCGCGGTCGTCGACATGAACCTCGCGGCGGCGGAAGAGGTCGCGGGCGCGATCGGCGGACGTGCCTACGCCTTCGACGTCGCCGATGCGAGCGCGGCGGCATCCGCGTGCTGGTCAACTGTGCCGGCATCGGCGTCGCCAAGCGCGTCCTCGGCAAGGAGGGTCCGCAGCCGCTCGCCGACTTCGACAAGGTCATCCGCGTCAATCTCCTCGGCAGCTTCAACATGTTGCGGCTGGCCGCCGCGGCGATGGCGAAGCTCGAACCGATGGAGAGCAACGAACGCGGCGTGGTGATCAATACCGCTTCGGTCGCCGCCTTCGACGGTCAGGTCGGCCAAGCGGCCTATGCGGCTTCCAAGGGTGGCGTCGTGGCGATGGCGTTGCCGATCGCCCGCGAGCTGGCGCAATTCGGCATCCGGGTGAACACCATCGCGCCGGGCCTGTTCCTGACCCCGATGATGCGGAGGCTTCCGGACGAGATCCAGGCGTCGCTGGCGAAGTCGGTGCCGCATCCGGCCCGCCTCGGCGACCCCACCGAATTCGCCGCCCTCGCCCGCTCGATGGTCGAGAACGCCTATCTGAACGGCGAAGTCGTTCGCCTCGACGGCGCGCTGCGCCTCGCGCCTCGCTGAGGAGATCCCATGCTCGTCAATCGCCGCACCGTCCGCATCGAATGGGCCGATTGCGATGCCGCCGGCATCGTCTTCTACCCGAACTATTTCGCCATCTTCGACAGTTCCACCCACCACCTCTTCGAGGCGGCGGGCTGGAAGAAGCGCGACCTGATCGCCGAGTTCGACATCGTCGGCTACCCGATGGTCGACACGCGGGCGAAGTTCCTGGGGCCCTCGACCTTCGGCGACGACATCGTGGTGGAGACGCGGATCGCCGCCTTCCGCACCTCGTCCTTCGACGTCGAGCACAAGGTCTTCAAGCCCGGTCCCGACGGCACCGAGATCCTGGCGCTGGAGGGCTTCGAGACCCGGGTCTGGGTCGGCCGCCACCCCGACGATCCCAACCGCATGAAATCGCGACCGATCCCCGACGAGGTGATCCGCCGCCTGACCGCCGGGGCGTGAACCCCGGCGAACCGCGACCCGCGCGCCAGACGCGGGCGCTCCCAAGAGGAAACGACACGAGGAGGGAATCCGACATGAACGCCATCACTCGCCGCGCCCTGATGGGCGTCGCCTTCGCCGTCGGTATCAGTGGCGTCGCGCTCGCCGATCAGCCGATCCTCAAGATCGGCATCTCGATCTCCACCACCGGTCAGGGCGCCGCGCTCGGCATCCCCGAGAAGAACTCGCTCGACGTGGTGACCAAGGAGATCGGCGGCGCCAAGATCGAGGTGATCCTGCTCGACGACGCCGGCGATCCGACCAACGCCACCACCAACGCCCGCCGCCTCGCCACCGAGGACAAGGTCGACATCATGATCGGCTCGTCGATCACCCCTGCGACCATGGCGGTTTCGGGCGTCGCCTTCGAGAGCGGCATCCCGCACTTCGCGCTGTCGCCGATGCCGTTCCAGCCCGGCCGTGAGAAGTGGACCTTCGTCATGCCGCAGCCGGTGCCGCTGATGGCCAAGGGCCTGTGGGAGAACATGAAGGCCAAGGGCGTCAAGACCGTCGGCATCATCGGCTTCTCCGACAGCTGGGGCGATCTGTGGGTCAAGGAATTCAAGGCCTCGGCCGAGCCGATGGGCCTCAAGATGGTCGCCGACGAGCGTTACGCTCGCGCCGACACCTCGGTCGCCGGTCAGGTGCTGAAGCTGGTCGCCGCCCGTCCCGACGCGGTGCTGGTCGGCGCTTCGGGCACCGCCGCGGCGCTGCCGGTGATCGGCCTGCGCGAGCGTGGCTTCAAGGGTCCGATCTACCAGACCCACGGCGCGGTGACCCGCGACTTCATCCGCATCGCCGGCAAGGCGGCGGAAGGCGTGATCTTCACCTCCGGCCCGGTGGTCGCGGCGAAGGGTCAGGCCGACGGTTCGCCGACCAAGGCTCCCGGTGTCGCCTACACCACGGCCTACGAGGCGAAGTTCGGCGCCGGCACCGTCACCCAGTTCGGCGCCCACATGTACGACGTCTTCGAGATCCTGAAGCGCACCGTTCCGGTGGCGCTGAAGACGGCCAAGCCCGGCACGCCGGAGTTCCGCGACGCGATGCGCGCGGCGCTGGAGAGCGAGAAGGATCTCGCCGCCAGCCAGGCCGTCTACAACTGGAGCGCCACCAACCACTATGGCGTCGACGATCGCGGCCGGATCCTGATCTCGGTCGAGAACGGCGATTGGGCCGTGGTGAAGTGATCCTCGGACACCGTCGGTCGGTCTCCCTGGCGGACCGGCGGTGACACTCCCAGAGGCGACTGGAGGCCCCCACGAGCGAACCGTGCGGCCCCATTATATCTGAAGGAAACCCCCCCCCCCGGGGGGGGGATGGGAGAGATCTCC
>CALMYM010000007.1 GCA_937873675.1 uncultured Alphaproteobacteria bacterium
GGGGTGCCGACCTGACGGATGACGCCCTCACGGATGACGACGATGCGGTCGGCCAGCGACAGCGCCTCTTCCTGGTCGTGGGTGACGTAGATGGTGGTCGAGCCGAGCGACTGGTGGATGCGGCGGATCTCGCCGCGCATCTCGAGGCGCAGCTTGGCGTCGAGGTTGGAGAGCGGCTCGTCCATCAGCACCAGCGGCGGATCGGTCACGATGGCGCGGGCGATGGCGACGCGCTGCTGCTGACCGCCGGAGAGCTGGCCGGGCAGTTTGTCGGCCTGGCTGGTGAGGCGCACGGTGGCGAGCACCGCCTCGACGCGCTCGGCGATCTCCGCCTTGGGCACGCCGCGCATCTTGAGGCCGAAGCCGACGTTGCGGCGCACGTTCATGTGCGGGAACAGGGCGTAGTTCTGGAACACCATGCCGAAGCCGCGCTCTTCCGGCCGCAGCGTGTCGATGCGGGTGTCGTCGAGCATGATGCGGCCGCCGGTGACGTCGAGCAGACCGGCGATGCAGTTGAGCGCCGTGGTCTTGCCGCAGCCGGAGGGGCCGAGGAGAGCGATGAACTCGCCGCGACGGATGGTCAGGTTCAGGCCTTTGAGGGCGTTGAACGTGCCGAAGTCACGGCTCATGTCCTCGAGGCGAAGGGTTTCGAACTTCGTCGTCGCGACGGTCATGATGGGCACTCGGCTCCGGTGATGTCGGGCGCGGGGCGCGTCTGCGGCCGCGCGAGAGGGGGCTCCCCCGCGGCCGCGGGTCCGCGGGGGAGCAGCGAGAGGGTGAGGCGGCGGGGCGACGCCGATCACTTACCCTTGCGCGATCCGATTTCCTCGTCCCACTTGCGGAACGCGGCGACCATCTTGTCCGCCGGCAGCGGCAGGACGGTCGGATTGTCGGCGATGAGCTTGTCGTAGGCGGGACGGCCGAATTCCTTCAGCGCGTCCTGACTCTCCTGCGGCGCCATCGAGAGCGGCACGTTCTTCACCGCCGGACCGGGATAGAAGTAGCCCGCGTCGTAGGCGTAGGCCTGCTGTTCCGGCGTCAGCAGGAAGTTCATGAGGTCGAGCAGGACCGCGAGCTTCTCGGGCTTCACGCCCTTGGGGATGCACATGTAGTGGGCGTCGGTGACCCACTTGAAGCCCTTGATGGCGAAGACTTCCGCCGACTTCGGCACGACGCCGAGGACCCGCGGGTTGATGTCCCAGCCGGTGGTGGAGGCGATCATGTCGACCGAGCCTTCGCCGAGCGCCTTCATCGTCGGCGTGGTGCCGGTCGGATAGCTCTCGATGGTCTCGCCGAGTTCCTTCAGATAGGCCCAGGTCTTGTCCCAGCCCTTGATCGGGTCCATCGGATCGGCGTCGCCGAGGATGTAGGGCAGGCCCATCAGGAAGGTGCGGCCGGGGCCGGAGTTGGCGGGCCGGGCGTACATGAAGCGCTTCGGATTGGCCTTGGCCCAGGCGAGGAGTTCCTCGGCGGTCTTCGGCACGGTCTTCACCCGTTCCGGCGCGTATTCGAAGAGCGGGCCGGAAGGATAGTAGGTGACGACGACGCCCTGGCCCTGGGCGAGGCTCTGCATGGCCCACGCCGGCGGCAGGAAGATGTCCTGCAGCTTCGGCAGGTCGGCGGCATGCGCCGGCAGCAGATCGACCCAGAGCTTCTGATCGATGCCGGCCGCGAGCGCGTCGGTGCCGGTGAGCACCAGGTCGATGTCGACCGAGTTGGCGTCCTGCTGGGCCTTGATCTTGCCGGGCAGTTCGGGCGCCGGCGCCTTGGAGAAGGTGATCCGGGAAACCCAGTCGGGCTTGGCCTTGCGGTAATTCTCGATCGCCTTCTGGGTCAGGGCCAGATTGCCGGCGACGTCGACGACGTTGAGGGTGACGGGCGAAGCGGGCTTCGCCAGGGCGGCGAAGACGGGGACACCGCTCGCCGCCAGCCCGGCGAGACCGCCGGTGGCCACGAGGAAGCTGCGTCGAGACAGCGGATGATCGGACATGAGGCTCTCCCTGTTGTTTTCGTCTTCATCGTCCGCCGTTGTCGACGCCCGGCGGATGAGCGTTGGTCGGCCTCGGCGCGGCCCGCGCCGGGGCGCGCCGTCACAGCCGATAGGCCGCTGCGGCGAGGTCGTGCGCCAGTTCGCGGGCGAGGTCGTGCGCCTCGTCCTCGTCGAGCCGGTGGGTGACGACGAGTTCGGCGAGGAAACCGCAGTCGATGCGGCGCGACACGTCGTGGCGGGCCGGAATCGAGGGGAAGGCGCGGGTGTCGTCGTTGAAGCCGACGGTGTTGTAGAAACCGGCGGTCTCGGTCACCTGCTCGCGGTAGCGCCGCATGCCCTCGGGGCTGTCGTGGAACCACCACGCCGGGCCGAGCTTGAGGATCGGATAGTGGCCGGCGAGCGGCGCCAGTTCGCGCGAATAGGTGGTCTCGTCGAGAGTGAAGAGGATCACCGAGAGGCCACGCTCGTTGCCGAAACGGTCGAGCAGCGGCTTCAGAGCCCGCACGTAGTCGGTGCGGGTGGGGATGTCGGCGCCCTTGTCGGCGCCGAAGGTCTCGAACAGCGCGGCGTTGTGATTGCGCCACGCGCCGGGGTGGATCTGCATGACGAGCCCGTCGTCGAGGCTCATCCGCGCCATCTCGGTCAGCATCTGGGCGCGGAAGAGTTCGGCCTCGGTCGGGCTCGCCGCGCCGCGGCTGACCTTGGCCCACAGGGCTTCCGCCTCGGCCTTCGACAGGTCGGCGGTGGCCGCCGTCGGGTGACCGTGGTCGGTCGAGGTGGCGCCCATCGTCTTGAAGAAGGCGCGGCGGCGGCGATGCGCCTCGAGGTAGCTCTCGAAGGTGCCGAGGTCGACGTCGGCGATCGCGGCGAAGCGATCGAGGTTGTCGAGGAAGCCGCGGGCCTCCGGGTCGACCACCGGATCGGGGCGATAGGCGGTGATCACCCGGCCCTTCCAGCCGGAGGCGCGGATCGCGGCGTGATGGGCGAGATCGTCGAGCGGGCTCTCGGTGGTGGCGAGAACCTCGATGTTCATCCGTTCGAAGAGAGCGCGGGGGCGGAACTCCGGCTGCTTCAGGCAGTCGTCGATACGGTCGTAGAGCCGGTCGGCGTTCTCGGCCGAAGGCGCCTCGGTGATACCGAACAGCGTCTCGAAGGCGTGGGAGAGCCACATCCGCGACGGAGTGCCGCGGAAGAGCTTCCAGTTCGAACAGAACAGCCGCCAGATCTTGCGCCCGTCGGTCTCGACCGCCTCGCCGTCGCGGCGCGGCACGCCGAGATCCTCGAGGCGGACGCCCTGGCTCATCAGCATGCGGAACACATAGTGGTCGGGCACGACGAAGAGCGTCGCCGGGTCGGCGAAGGGCTCGTCGTAGGCGAACCACCGCGGATCGGTGTGGCCGTGCGGAGAGACGATCGGCAGGTCGCGAACGCGGTCGTAGAGGCGGCGGGCGACGGCCCGCATCGCGGGATCTGCGGGGAAGAGGCGGTCGGGATGGAGCATCTGGGGGGCGTCTTTTCTCGCTGGATCGGCGGACGGGCGCGGACCCGCCGTGGCGGGCCCTTCGATCGAATTGAAGACTAGTATGGAAGTTTTTCCTTCGCAAGGAAAAACTCGTGTGATAGGCTGCGATTCATGGACCTCGTCACCCTCCCCGAGATGGCCACGTCAGCCGAACCGATCGCTCGTCGATTGGTGGACTGGTTGCGCCACGCCATCGTGACGATGCGGATCAGGCCGGGTGAGAAGCTCTCCGAGCAGGATCTGGCGCGGCGCTTCGGCGTGTCGCGTCAGCCGGTGCGCGAGGCCTTCATCAAGCTGGCCGAATCGGGGCTGGTGCGGGTGCTGCCGCAGCGCGGCACCATGGTGGTGAAGATCTCGATCGAGGCGGTCGAGGACGCCCGTTTCATCCGCGAGGCGATCGAATGCGCGGTGGCGCGCGAGGCGGCGCGACGCGGCGACGCCCGAGCGCTGGCCGACGTTCGGGCCTGTCTCGACGCGGCGGGGGAAGCGATGGCGGCCGGCGACGCCGAGCGGTTCTTCGCCCTCGACGAGGAGTTCCATCAGCGCCTCGCCGCGGCGGCGGGCCGACCCAACTCGTGGCGGGTGGTGGAGGAGCAGAAGGCGCAGATGGATCGCGTCCGCTACCTCGACATGAGCGACTCCATCCCGATGAAGACGGTGATGGCGCAGCATCTCGCCATCCTCGCCGCGGTCGACAGCGGCGACGACCGCGCGGCGGAGACCGCCATGCGCGTCCATCTGACCGAGATCCTCGTCTCCCTGCCGAAGATCGCGGCTCGCTGGCCCGACCTCTTCGAGGCGCAGGGCGGCGACGTCGGCGATCCCGGCATCGTCCGTCGCGCGGCCGGCGCCTGATCCCGGCACGACGCGGTCACCCCTTCGATCGAAACGGTTCCGACCGTGTCCCGACGACGGGATCTCGACGACCGAGCGGCCGTCGACGGGTCGGTGCGCGCGCTCTATCCTCCTCCGCGAGACCGATGCACGGCGCGACGGCGCACCCCCTCTCCGAACCGGTGAGACGTGATGGACGAGACCTTTCCCGAGGCGACGAACGATGCGGCGATCACGCCGCCACTCGGTCCGGTTAACGCCGAGCTCCTGGCGGAGGCGGGGGCGC
>CALMYM010000008.1 GCA_937873675.1 uncultured Alphaproteobacteria bacterium
GTGGAGATCGGCGGCGAGGACACGGCCGCGCGCCGCGGTGATCAGCTCGATTTCGGCTTCGGTCGCGACCACGCCTTCGAGAACGGCGGCGAGCGCCTCGTCGACCGGTGTCAGGGCCATGGGTTCACTCCGCGCGCCATTCGCCCGACTTGCCGCCGGACTTCTCGAGAAGGCGGATACCGCCGATCACCATGCCGCGGTCGACCGCCTTGGCCATGTCGTAGACGGTGAGGGCCGCGACGGAGACGGCGGTGAGCGCCTCCATCTCGACGCCGGTCTGCCCCGAGACGCGGGCGAGCGCCCGAAGGCGCAGGCCCGGCAGTGCCTCGTCGATCTCGACGTCGAGGGTGACCTTGGTCAGGAGCAGCGGGTGGCAGAGCGGGATCAGCTCGTGGGTCTTCTTGGCCGCCATGATGCCGGCGATGCGCGCCGTGGCGACGACGTCGCCCTTCTTGGCGAGGCCGTCGCGGATCAGCGCCAGCGTCTCCGGCTGCATGGTGACGGAACCCTCGGCGATCGCGGTGCGCGAGGTCACCGCCTTGTCGCCGACGTCGACCATGTGGGCGGCGCCGGCATCGTCGAGATGGGTGAGGCGAGGGGTGTCGGTCATGGTCACGCTTTCGCCAGCAGCGTGCGGGTGGCGGCGGTGACGTCGGCCTGCCGCATCAGGCTCTCGCCGACCAGGAAGGTGGAGATGCCGACCCGCTCCAGGCGGGCGCAGTCGTCCGACGTGAAGATGCCGCTCTCGCCGACCAGCAGTCGGTCGTCGGGCACCATCGCCGCCAGCCGTTCGGAGGTCGCCAGCGACACCTCGAAGGTCTTGAGGTTGCGGTTGTTGATGCCGAGGAGCGGCGAGGCGAGGCGCAGGGCTCGCTCGGTCTCCTCCTCGTCGTGGACCTCGACCAGCACGTCCATGCCGAGTTCGAAGGCGGCGTCCTCGAGCGCCTTCGCCTCGTCGTCGGAGAGCGACGCCATGATGATCAGGATGCAGTCGGCACCCCAGGCGCGCGCTTCGAGCACTTGATAAGGTTCGTAGAGGAAGTCCTTGCGTAGACACGGCAAACCGACCGCGGCACGGGCCGCCGTCAGGTACTCGGGCGCTCCTTGAAAGGACGGGCCGTCGGTGAGGATCGACAGGCACGCGGCGCCGCCGGCCTCGTAGGCGCGGGCGAGGCTCGGCGGGTCGAAATCGGCGCGGATCAGGCCCTTCGACGGGCTCGCCTTCTTGATCTCGGCGATCAGGCCACGGTCGCCCGCCGCCTTCTTGGCGCGCAGCGCGGCGAGGAAGCCGCGCGGCGCCGAGACGTCGGCGAGGCGGGCGCGCAACTCGGCTTCGGAGACCTTCGCCTTGGCGGCTGCGATCTCCTCGCGCTTGTAGAGCTCGATCTTCTTCAGAATGTCGGCCATCGCCGTCCTCAGGAGTTCGACACGTCGACGAGCGCGGCGAGGCGCGCCCGGGCGCTGCCGTCGTCGATCGCGGTGGCGGCGCGGGCGACGCCGTCGGCGAGCGTCGCGACCTTGCCGGCCACCACCAGTGCGGCGCCGGAGTTCATCAGCACGATGTCGCGATAGGCCGAGGGCTCGCCCTCGAACACCGCGCGGAGTGCCGCGGCGTTGACGGCGGCGCCGCCGCCCTTCAGCGATTCGATCGAATGGCGGGCGAGGCCGACGGATTCGGGATCGACGACGAAGGTGGAGATCTTGCCGTCCTTCAGCTCGGCGACGTGGGTCTCACCGGTGACGGTGATCTCGTCGAGGCCGTCGGAGCCGTGGACGATCCAGGCCGAGGTGGTGCCGAGGTTGGCGAGCACGCGGGCGATCGGCTCGACCCAGGCGCGGGCGAAGACGCCGGTCATCTGGCGCTTGACCCCGGCCGGGTTGGAGAGCGGCCCGAGCAGGTTGAAGGCGGTGCGGGTGCCGAGTTCGACGCGCGCCGGGCCGACGTGCTTCATCGCGGCGTGATGGGCGGGCGCGAACATGAAGCCGAGACCGGCTTCGCGGACGCATTCGGCGATCTTCTCCGGGCCGATGTCGATCTTGACGCCGAGCGCCATCAGGACGTCGGCGGCGCCGGACTTCGACGACAGCGCCCGGTTGCCGTGCTTGGCCACCGGCACGCCGCAGGCGGCGGTGACGAAGGCGGACGCGGTCGAGACGTTGTAGGAGCCGGAGCCGTCGCCACCGGTGCCGACGATGTCGACGGCGTCGGCCGGGGCGTCGACGCGCAGCATCTTCTCGCGCATCACCTCGACGGCGCCGGTGATCTCGTCGACGGTCTCGCCGCGGACGCGCAACGCCATCAGGAAGCCGCCGATCTGAGCCGGGGTGGCGGCGCCCGACATCATGATGTCGAAGGCGGTGCGGGCTTCTTCGCGGGAGAGGGTCGCGCCCGTGGCGGCCTTGCCGATCAGCGCCTTGAGGTCGGTCATGGGGTACTCCGGGGACGGACGAAGGAGGCGCGCGGGCGCCTAGAGGAACGGATCGCGCCGCGGCGCGGTCGCGGCGGGTGTCGTTGAAGTCGCGGGCGATCTCGAGGAAGTTGCGGATGATGGCGTGGCCGTTCTCCGAGGCGATGCTCTCGGGGTGGAACTGCACGCCGTGGACCGGATGCTCGACGTGCATCAGGCCCATGATCAGGCCGTCCTCGGAGGCGGCGACGGGCGAGAGGCAGGCCGGCAGCGTCTCGCGCTCGACGATCAGCGAGTGATAGCGGGTGCCGGTGAATTCGTGATTGAGGCCGCGGAAGACGCCACGGCCGTCGTGGGTGATGGTCGAGGTCTTGCCGTGCATCAGGTGCGGGGCGCGGATCACCCGGCCGCCGTAGGCCTGGCCGATCGCCTGATGGCCGAGACAGACGCCGAAGATCGGGATGTGGGCGCCGAGCCGCTCGATCGCCTCGACGCAGATGCCGGCTTCGGTCGGCGTGCAGGGGCCGGGGGAGAGGATGATCCCCTCGGGATCGAGCGCGGCCACCTCGTCGACGGTGATCTTGTCGTTGCGCACGACCTTCATCACCGCGCCTTCCTCGCCGATATAGTGGACGAGGTTGAAGGTGAAGCTGTCGTAATTGTCGACGACCAGGAACATCGCGCAGGCCTTCCGCTTTTCCGAGCCGACACAGATAGCCGGGGAGGGCGCGTTTGTCACGGGCGGCGACCGGTCGGGCGCGGCGACGCGCCGCCGCGGGGCGGTCGCGCCGGACGCCCGGGCGACCCCTACACCCGGCCGATCGCACCCGAAAGACGAGCCCGGCTCGGCCGGACGTGATAGGATCACGCTCTCCGGCGTCGCGTCGGAGCGAAGGAGAGACGATGGCCCCGTACCTTCCGATCCGCCGATCGGACCTCACCGGCGGCACTCGACTGGTGATCGACGCCACCACCGGCATCACCGATCTCGTCGAGGCGATGCACGAGCGCATCGCCCGGCTGCCGGGCCTCCCGGGTCCGTCCGCCCCCGGCCGCACCTCCGGTCTCACCGGCTTCGTCTACGAGACCGTCCGGCGCGTCACCCGGGCGGTCGGATCGGGCATCGAGATCGGGCTCGACCTGATGCTGCCGCCTTTCGGGTCGGACGAACCGTCACCCGAGCGCGAGGCGACGCTCGCCGCGCTCAACGGCGTCCTCGGCGACCATCTCGAGGCGACCGGCAATCCGCTCGCCAAGCCGATGGCGCTGCGGCGCGACGGCCGGGCGCTGCCGACGGACCGGAGCGAGCTGGCGGCGAGCCTGCCGGAGGCCGCCGACGGCGTGCTGATCGCGATCCACGGGCTGTGCATGAACGATCTGCAGTGGACCCACGAGGGCCGCGATCGAGCCGCCGAACTCGGCCGTAGGCTCGGTCTCACGCCCCTCGGGCTCGACTATTCGAGCGGCCGCCACATCCACGAGAACGGCCGCGATCTGGCGGATCTTCTCGAGGCGACGATCGATCGTTGGCCGCGACCGCTGCGTCGGATCGTCCTCGTCGGCCACTCGATGGGCGGGCTGGTGGCGCGCAGCGCCTTCCACCAGGGCGAGGCGGCCGGTCATCGCTGGCCGGCGCTGGTCAGCGATCTCGTCTTCCTCGGCACGCCGCATCATGGCGCGCCGCTGGAGAAGGCCGGCCACTGGCTCGACGTCGTTCTCGGCGCCACGCCTTACGCAGCCCCCTTCGCCAAGCTCGGTCGGGCGCGCAGCGCCGGCATCCGCGACCTGCGCCACGGGGCGCTCCTCGCCGAGGACGTCGGCGAGGAGGGGGAGGGCTCGCCCTTCGCGGACCGCCGCCGCCCGGTGCCGCTGCCGTCGACGGCGCGCGCCTGGGCGATCGCCGGGTCGCTCGGCCAGCGCGAGGGCGATGCGACCGACCACATCCTCGGCGACGGGCTCGTCCGCGTCGACAGCGCCCTCGGCCGTCATCGCGACCCGAAACGCAGGCTCGCCTTCGCCGCCGATCACCGCCGGGTGATGCGCGGCGTCGGTCATCTCGAACTCATCTGGAGCGACGAGGTGTTCGATCAGCTGGCGGAGTGGCTCGGCAGGGAATCACTCGAAGCGCCGCCTATGATCACCGACGCTTCGTGAGCCCCCATCTTCCTTCCCCGCCCCTCGCGGGGGAAGGTGGCCCGTAGGGCCGGATGAGGGGGCGCCGCGAAGCGGCAACCGGGCGATGGCCATCGGCGCCGAAGCCGGTGGAGAGTCCCAGCCCCTCATCCGCCCTTCGGGCACCTTTCCCCGGAAGCGGAGCTTCTGACCGATACGATCGAGCCGATTTCGACATCGTGCGCGGTGCTTCGAGACGGCGCCCTTCGGACGCCTCCTCAGCATGAGGCGTCTGCTTCTGCCGGAGGTTTTCCAGAACTTCATCCTGAGGAGGGCCGTAGGCCCGTCTCGAAGGATCGCGCGAGAACGTCGATCCCCACCTCTTCGGAATGACCCGGGGGCTACGCCAGGGGAGAAGGGACGACGTTGCTGGTCCTCGTGCACCGGGGCACGCCGAAAGCAGTTCGGGCGGACAATTCGCGAGACGGAGCGCACGCCGCGGGGTCGCCGGGCGGCCGTTTCGTCGACCGAGAGGGGCGACGGTGGGTCGCCCCGGCCCGCGTCACTGCCCGCGGCTGGCCGAATGGGCGAAGCGCACGGCTTCTTCCGCGGCGCGGAACAGGGCCTTGGCCTTGTTGACGCACTCGGCCTGTTCCGACGCCGGGACCGAGTCGGCGACGATGCCGGCGCCGGCCTGGGCGTAGATCTTGCCGTCCTTGACGATGGCGGTGCGGAGCGCGATGCAGGTGTCCATCGCCCCGTCGGCGGAGAAATAGCCGACGCAGCCGGCGTAGAGGCCGCGCTTCTCCTTCTCCAACTCGTCGATGATCTCCATGGCGCGCACTTTGGGGGCGCCGGAGACCGTGCCGGCCGGGAAGCCGGCGGCGAGCGCGTCGAGATTGTCGTGGGCAGGGTCGAGCTTGCCGACGACGTTGGAGACGATGTGCATGACGTGGCTGTAGCGCTCGACGAAGAACTTGTCGGTGACCTTCACCGTGCCGATCGAGGCGACGCGGCCGACGTCGTTGCGGCCGAGGTCGAGCAGCATCAGGTGTTCCGACAGTTCCTTCGGGTCGGCGAGCAGGCTCGCCTCGTGCGCCTTGTCCTCGGCGGGGGTCGCGCCGCGCGGCCGGGTGCCGGCGATCGGGCGGATGGTGACCTCGCCGTCGCGCACCCGCACCAGGATCTCGGGGCTCGAGCCGACTACCGAGAAGTCGCCGAAATCGAGGTAGTAGAGGAACGGCGCCGGATTGACGCGGCGCAGGGCCCGGTAGAGGGCGAAGGGCGGCAGCTTGAACGGCGCCTCGAAGCGCTGCGACAGCACCACCTGGAAGATGTCGCCGGCGCGGATGTACTCCTTCGAGCGCTCGACCATCGCCTCGTATTCGGCCGGCGTGGTGTTCGACACCATCGGCACGTCGAGCGACAGGTCGCCGATCTCGTAGGCCGTCTTGTCGATCGGCCGATCGAGGGCGTCGACCACCGCCGAGATGCGCTCGACGGCGCGGGCGTGGGCCTGAGCGGCCGTGACGCCGACCTCCGGGCGCACCCGGGTCACCACCCAGATCTCGTCCTTGACCGCGTCGAAGACCAGAACCGTGCGCGGCCGCACCAGGACGGCGTCGGGCAGGCCGAGGGCGTCGGGGTTCGGCTCGCCGATCTCCTCCATCTGCCGCACCATGTCGTAGCCGAGATAGCCGAACATGCCGGCCGACATCGGCGGCAGGCCCGGCGGCATCTCGAACTCGTTGGCATGGACGAGACCGCGCAGCACCTCGAGCGAGCGGCCCTCGGTCGGCCGGAACGCGGTGCGATCGACGGCGAAGCGTTCGTTGATCTCGCCGGCCTCGCCGCGAGCGCGGAACACCAGATCGGGATCGAAGGCGATCATCGAATAGCGACCGCGCACCGAGCCGCCCTCGACCGATTCGAGCAGGATGCAGTGGTCACGTCCGCTGGCGATCTTCATGTAGGCCGAGACCGGGGTCTCGAGATCGCCGACCAGCGTCGTCCACACCACGGTGGCGCGGCCCTGGTCGTAGAGGGGGGCGAAGGTTTCGACGTCCGGATCGATCCGCATGATCGTCAGTCCTTGGCGCGGCCGACGACGCGGGCTACGTTCGACTGATGGGTGTAGACGCCGAGATCCTTCTGGACGCGCGCCAGCCAGCTCTCGAGCAGCGTGTTCTGCAGGCTGACGGTGGTGCGCTCGGCGACGGCCTTGGTCTCGTCGGTCTCGCCGAAGAAGGCGAGCGCCGTCACCGAGGCGACCTGGATCACGATGCGCGCATCGCCGTTGCCGGCGACCGAGGCGACGTGGCCCTCCGGACCCTCGAAGGCGGCGGCGACGGCGGCCGGCGACATCTCCTCCGGCCGATCGTCACGCTTGAACTCGGCCGTGGTCTTCATCTCGAAGCCGGCGTCCTTGGCGACGGTGGCGAAGTCCTCGCCCTTCTTCAGCTTCTCGACCATGGCGTTCGCCGTCTCGGTGAGACGCTTGCGGATCTCCTCGGCCTTCCAGGCGGCGAGCACCCGGTCCTTGACCTCGGCGAGCGGGCGGTCGTGAGCCGGGTCGACGGCGGTCACCGCGTACCAGGCGAAGCCCTTGCCGCCGAGATCGAGCGTCTCGTTCTCGACGCCGACGTCGCTCTCGTAGACCGCGCCGATCAGCTTGGCGGCATCGGGGATGGCGGAGAAGGTGGTGCCGTCGGGCAGCGTCCCGCCCTTGGCCATCTTCTCGACGACGATCGGCTTCATGTCGAAGCGCTTGGCGATGTCGCGCAGCTTGCCACCGCCGGCGAGGGCGTCCTCGATCTGGTCGTGACGGGCGAGGATGTCGGTCTCGGCGCGGCGCTTGGCGATCTCGAGCTTCAGCTCGTCGGCGACCTCCGCATAGGGCTTCTCGGTGCCCGGAGTGACCTCGGCGAGCTTGACGATGACGTTGCGGAACCGGCCCTGCACGACGCCCGAGACGTCGCCGACCTTGGCGAGCGCGAAGGCGGCGTCGGCGATCTTGGGATCGAGATAGTTCGCCTTGGCGAGGAGACCGAGGTCGAGTTCCTCGGGCTTGGCGCCGCGCTCGGCGACGAGAGCGTCGAAGCTCTTGCCGCCGGCGAGCGCATCGGCCGCGGCCTTGGCGGCGACCGCGTCGTCGAAGGCGAGCTGCTGGACGCGCCGCTTCTCCGGGGTGGTGTAGCGGGTCTTCTGACGGGTGTATTCGGCCTTGGCGTCGTCGTCGGTGACGTCGGAGGTCTTGGCCATCGAGGCGGTGTCGAGCAGAAGCGCGTCGAAGGAGCGGGTCTCGGGCGCACGGAAGGCGGCCTTGCGCGCTTCGAAGAAGGTCGCGAGGTCGGCATCGGAGGGCGGCGCGATCTCGCCCAGGGTCTCGGCCGACAGGGTGGCCATGCGCACCGAGCGCTGTTCGTTGCGGAAGCGGTCGACCGCCTCGAGCAACACCTTCGGCGTGGTCATGCCGCCGGAGACGCCCTCCAGCACCTGGCCGCGCAGCAGGTCGGCGCGGCGCTTGACCACGTACATGTCCTCGCTCCAGCCGTTGGAGCGCAGGAGATCGACGAAGCGGTTGCGGTCGAAGGCGCCGGTCGGGCCCTTGAAGCTCTGGTCCTGGGTGATGTCGTCGGCGATCTCCTTGTCGGAGACGCCGAGCCTCAGGTCGCGCGCCACTTCGGTGATGGTCGCCTCGGTCACCACCTTGTCGATGATCTGGCGGGTGACGCCGAGTTTCGCCGCCTCGTCCTTGTTGAGCGGACGCTTCAGGCGCAGCGACAACTGGTGCAGTTCGCGCTGGAAGACCTGATCGAATTCGCCGGCGCCGATCTCGGTCGAGCCGACGCGGAAGGCGACGTTCGAACCGAAGCCGCGGAACACGTCGGCGATGCCCCAGATGCCGAAGCTGACGATCAGCACGGCGAGGAGGAGCTTCGAGATCCAGGTGGAGGCGCCGCGGCGCAGAACGTCGAGCATGGAGAGCGGGACCGAACGGTACGAGTTTCATCGACCGGAGCGACCCCCGGCGCGGGCGGCGCGGATCATAGGAACGCACCGCGACCGAAGCAAGGCGGCATCTCCCCGATCGAGCCCCGGAAAACGGCGGGTGTTGCGCGCCCTTGATCTCGGCTCGGTTTCCGCGCTCCACTGGGGCGAAGGGAAAGGCCATGGCGCGACCACCTGTGACACTGAGCGAGGCGATCATCGATCCGCGCGACCTGGTCCGTGAGTATCTCGTCCTCACGGCGATCGCGGCCGTCGCCGTCTGGGTGGCGATCGATGCGCCGAGCGCCTTCTCCATCGCCATCGCCGGGGTCGCGGTGATCTTCGCCTCGGCCGGCGCCCTCGCCGCGGCGCCGGGGTCGCTGCGGCTCACGATCGGCGACGACGGGCTGAAGTTGCGCGCCTTCTTCGTCTTCGTTCGCCGCATTCCGTGGTCGGCCGTCGGCTCGATCGAGGTGGCGGAGGGGTGGCAGGGCGAAACCGTCGCCGTCGAAGTGAACGGTGCGCCGGGGGAGAGGACGATCCTCGGACTGCCGGTCGATCCCGGTCTCGGGAGCCGCGCCTTCGTCACCTGCTTCGGCCTGACGCCGCTCGAACTGCGCGACCTGCTGCGCGATCGGCGCGACGGGGCCGGAGCGTGAGGAGCGGTGCCGGATGGGGCGCGGCAGTGCGCGCCGTTGCCGGTTGCCGCCGTGGGATGCTACCGATCGGCGCGAAGCCGCGTGTGTTCGACACGCCGTCCGTTTCTCGGGACGCGCATCGCGCCGTTCCGAACAGAGAAGAAGATCGAGGAGACACACGATGAAGCCGCTCGTCGCCGGAAACTGGAAGATGAACGGGGTCACCGCCTCGACCGGTGAACTCCACGCCATGATCGCCGGCCATCGCGCCGACTCGCAGTCGGTGGTCGAACTGATGATCTGCCCGCCGGCGACCCTCGTCGCGCTGTTCGCCGCTCAGTCCGGCCCGATCGCCATCGGCGGTCAGGACTGCCACGCCAAGGTGTCGGGCGCCCACACCGGCGACATCGCCGCCGAGCAGCTGAAGGACGTCGGCGCCTCCGCCGTCATCGTCGGTCACTCCGAGCGTCGCACCGACCACGGCGAGACCGACTCGGTCGTCAAGGCGAAGGCGGAAGCCGCCGTGCGCGCCGGCCTCACGGCGATCGTCTGCGTCGGCGAGACCGAGGCGGAGCGCAAGGGCGGTACGACGCTCGACGTCGTCGGCCGTCAGGTGCGCGGCTCGCTGCCCGAGGGCATGACCGGCGCGAATCTGGTCGTCGCCTACGAGCCGGTCTGGGCGATCGGCACCGGCCTGGTGCCGACGGTGGCCGACGTCGCCGAGGTCCACGGCTTCATCCGTGCCGAGCTGGTGAAGCTCTACGGCGCCGAGGGCGAGAAGGTCCGCATCCTCTACGGCGGCTCGGTGAAGCCGTCGAACGCCAAGGAACTGCTGTCGATCGCCAACGTGAACGGCGCCCTCGTCGGCGGCGCTTCGCTCAAGGCGGTGGACTTCCTGGCGATCGCCGCTGCCTATCTGTGAGGCGAACCGTAGGGCGGAAAGAGCCGCAGGCGAATTCCGCCGGCGGCCTTCGCGGCGCAAGTCGATGCCCGACGGTGCAATTCGCTTCGCTCTTTGCACCCTACGAATCCCACGAATCCGAATTGAACGGCGGCTCCGAGAGGGGCCGCCGTTTCGCGTTTCGGGGGGATGAGGGCGATCAGGCGCCGCGCTTGGCGTCGAGGGTCCAGGCGCCGCCGCCGGCGAAGACCAGATAGAGGAAGACGAAGGAGAACTGGATGGCGCTGTCGCCGCCGTTGAGGATCGGGAAGAAGCTCTTCGGCGCATGGGCCATGAAATAGGCGACCGCCATGAAGCCGGAGAGCACGAAGGCGGTCGGACGGACGAAGAGGCCGAGGATCAGGAGGACGCCGCCGACGATCTCCAGCGCGCCGGCGAGGCCGTAGATCGAGACGATCTGCATCTGATCGAACATGGCGACATGCGGGAAGGCGAAGAACTTGGCGGTGCCGTGCAGGAGGAAGACGAGCGCGGTGACGATTCTCAGAACCGCCAGGACCTTCGGCGCATGGGCGTCGAGGCCGGCGGTGAGGCCGCCCGAGCGGGCGGAGGGGATGGAGGCGGTGGCGTCGGCGATGGTCATGGGGATACTCCGATCTCTGTTCTGCGGGGGAGGGCGCTTTCGCCGCGCCCTTCGGTGAGATCGACCATGCCGAATGCGAACGGTTCGCAGAAGCCATCATCGCGGCGACTCTTTGTTGAACGATGTGAAACAATCACGCCGCCGTGTGCCGTATGTGATATCTGCCGTCGAACGATCTCGACCGATGTCGGCGATGTTCTCCTTCCACTGGCGTGGGCTCGACGGATGTTGTAAACAGCCGCCAATCCGAACGGGCCTCGGTCCGTTCCTCCTTCAGACGTGAACGGCGCCGGACTTCGGTCGACGCCGTGTTCGTTCGTTTCGAAACCGGTTGGGATCGATGGAAACCGTCATCATCGTGATTCATCTGATGCTGGTGCTGGCGCTGGTCGGCGTCGTGCTCCTGCAGAAGTCGGAAGGCGGCGCGCTCGGTATGGGCAGCGGCGGCGGCGGCGGACTGATGTCGTCGCGCGGCACCGCCAACGTGCTCACCCGCACCACGGCCATTCTCGCGGCCGGCTTCTTCGCCACCTCGCTGATCCTGGCCATCCTCGCCGGCAAGTCGACGGAGCGTCCCTCCTCGATCATCGACAAGGCCTCGACCGGCGCGCCCGCGGCTCCCTCCGCTCCGGCGACCCCGGCCGCTCCGGCGGGATCGGGCGGCGGCATCTTGGACACGCTCCAGCAGATGCAGAAGGGCACTCAGCCGGCGGCTCCGGCCGCTCCGGCCCCGGCCGCTCCGGCGGCTCCGGCCAACTGATCCCGGCGCCCGAGCGGCGTCGCGTGGATTTCTCCGGGACCGGCGGGATGGCCCTCCGGTCCCGGTTTCTCGTCGTGACCATCCCCGAGCGGGATGTTCCTGTCGATCTTTCCGACGTCGTGGCTTTCGCGTCCTCGCGAATCGCGCGTCGATGAGCTAATGGACGACTCCCATGGCGCGGTACGTTTTCATCACCGGCGGCGTGGTGTCTTCGCTCGGCAAGGGGCTTGCGTCGGCGGCCCTCGGAGCGCTTCTGCAGGCACGTGGCTACAAGGTCAGGCTTCGCAAGCTCGACCCCTATCTCAACGTCGATCCGGGGACGATGTCTCCGTATCAGCACGGCGAATGCTTCGTGACCGACGACGGCGCGGAGACCGATCTCGATCTCGGTCACTACGAGCGTTTCACCGGTCGTCCCGCCAACAAGCAGGACAACATCACCACCGGCAAGATCTACCAGGAGATCATCACCAAGGAGCGCCGCGGCGACTACCTCGGTGGGACCGTCCAGGTGATCCCGCACGTCACCGACGCGATCAAGGACTTCGTGGTCACCGGCAACGACGGCTACGACTTCGTACTGATCGAGGTCGGCGGCACCGTCGGCGACATCGAGGGCCTGCCGTTCTTCGAGGCGATCCGCCAGCTCGGCAACGAGCTGCCGCGCGGTCACGCGGTCTACGTTCACCTCACGCTGATGCCCTACATCCCCAGTGCGGGTGAGCTGAAGACCAAGCCGACCCAGCACTCGGTGAAGGAGCTGCGCTCGATCGGCATCGCGCCCGACATCCTGCTGGTGCGCGCCGATCGGCCGATCCCGGAGAACGAGCGCAAGAAGCTGTCGTTGTTCTGCAACGTGCGGCCGAGCGCGGTGATCCAGGCGCTCGACGTGGCGTCGATCTACGACGTGCCGATCGCCTATCACGAGGAGGGGCTCGACGACGAGGTGCTCGCCGCCTTCGGCCTCACCGGCGTGCCGCAGCCCGACGTGTCGCGCTGGCGCGAGATCTCCGACCGGGTCCACAACCCGGAAGGCGAGGTGACCATCGCCATCGTCGGCAAGTACACCGAGCTCAAGGACGCCTACAAGTCGCTGATCGAGGCGCTGACCCATGGCGGCATCGCCAACCGGGTCAAGGTCAAGCTCGACTGGGTCGACGCCGAGATCTTCGAGAAGGAGGATCCGGCGCCCTATCTCGAGCACGTCCACGGCATCCTGGTGCCCGGCGGCTTCGGCAAGCGCGGCACCGAGGGCAAGATCCGCGCGGCGGCTCATGCGCGGCGCAAGAAGATCCCCTATTTCGGCATCTGCTTCGGCATGCAGATGGCGGTGATCGAGGCGGCGCGCAACATGGCCGGCATCGAGGGCGCCAACTCGACCGAGTTCGGCCCCTGCGAGGCACCGGTCGTCGGCCTGCTCACCGAGTGGATCAAGGGCAACGAACGCCACACCCGCGAAGAGGGCGGCGACCTCGGCGGCACCATGCGTCTCGGCGCCTACGAGGCGAGGCTCGAGCCGGGCTCGCACATCGCCCGGATCTACGGCACCACCGAGATCTCCGAGCGCCATCGCCACCGCTACGAAGTCAACGTCGCCTATCGCGATGTGCTGGAGACGGCGGGTCTGCACTTCGCCGGCATGTCGCCGAACGGGCTGCTGCCGGAGACGGTGGAGATCGCCGATCATCCCTGGTTCATCGGCGTTCAGTATCATCCCGAGCTCAAGAGCCGGCCCTTCGAGCCGCACCCGCTCTTCACCTCGTTCATCGAGGCGGCCAAGGAGCAGAGCCGCCTCGTGTGAGGTCGTCGGGCGACGCGAAGGACGGATGCGAAGTCCTCGTTTCCCCGAGGGGCGAGGACCGAGAAACGGGACGACGACCGTCGGTACCGAAGATTCGGGCAAGAGGTGAGGCGCCGTAGCTTCGGCGTTCATCTCTTTTCGAATCTTTCGAGACGGTATCTTTTCTTTCTCTTTCGTATCGATTACGGCTCTGCGCCGGTGGAGAGGTAGTCGCGGTGTCCGTATGGACGTCGCCTCGGTGCTCCGCGGTGTTCGGTTGCTCGACAGGGACGGCTCGGAGACGGGTCGGTGGTCGACGCGCATGGCTTCACGACGCTTCCGAGTAGCATGATGGCCCACCGCATCGGTGTTCGCGAATTCGAGTCCGTTCTTCCCACGACCGATACGTCGGGCTTCGGTGAGACGGTCGTTCCGACCGTTGTCGATGCTTCGACGGACGACGCCGCGGCTCCTCCGCTCTCGCCGGTGCTGACGGCGACGGGCGGGGAGGCGCGCGCCGGCGTCGACGACCGCCTGGAGCGACTGTTCGAGGAGATCGCGCGACGCTACGAGGGCCGCGACGCCGTCGTCACCGACACACGGGTGTGGAGCTATCGCGAGATCGACGAACAGGCGAACCGTCTGGCGCGTGTCCTCGTCGCTCGCGGCATCCGCCCGGGTGACCGCATCGGCCTGCTGCTCGACCGCACGGTGGAGACCTACGTCGGCCTCCTCGCGGTGATGAAGGCCAAGGCCTCCTGGGTGCCGCTCGCCACCGCCTTTCCGGCCGACCGCATCGCCTACATCCTCGAGGATGCGGCCATCTCCATGGTCGTGTCGATCTCGCTGTTCGAGAGCCGGCTCGGCGCTTTCGGCGTGCCGCATCTCCTCATCGACCGGATCGGCGACGAGATCGCCGCGGCGTCGGCCGAGCCGCTCGGGCCGGAAGAGGTCGGCGCGCCGGTCGATCGCATCTGCTACATCCTCTACACCTCGGGCACGACGGGTAACCCCAAGGGCGTCGTCATCGAGCATCCCTCGATCTGCAACTTCGTCCGCGTCGCCGCCGAGTGCTACGGCTACCGCGCCGACGATCGCATCTACCAGGGCATGACCATCGCCTTCGACTTCTCGATCGAGGAGATCTGGGTGCCGTTCATGGTCGGCGCGGCGATCGTCCCCGGTCCGGTCGGGATGACTCTGCTCGGCGAGGAACTGGCCGACTTCCTGCGTTCGCGCGACATCACCTGCATGGCCTGCAGCCCGACGCTGCTGTCCTCGATCGAGACGGACGTGCCGCAGCTGCGCATCCTGCTCGTCGGCGGCGAGGCCTGCCCGCACAATCTGGTGGTGCGCTGGGCGCGCTCCGGGCGGCGGATCCTCAATTCCTACGGGCCGACGGAGGCGACGGTCACGGCGACGCTGACCGAGCTCCTCCCCGACAAGCCGGTGACCATCGGCACGCCGCTGCCGTCCTACGCCATCGTCATTCTCGATCCGAACGAGTCGAAACTGGTCGGCGAGGGTGAGCAGGGCGAGATCGGCATCGCCGGCATCTGCCTGGCTTCCGGCTATCTCAATCGGCCCGACCTGACGGTCGCCAAGTTCATCCCCGACTTCGTCGGCATCCCGCACAATCCGTCGGCGCGGATCTACCGCACCGGCGACATCGGGCTGATCAACGACGACGGCGAGGTCGAGTATCACGGCCGTATCGACACCCAGGTGAAGATCCGCGGCCACCGCATCGAACTCGGCGAGATCGAGTCGGTGCTGCTCGATCAGCCGGCGATCCATCAGGCCGCGGTCACCACCTGGGAGCCGGAGGCGGGCAACGTCCAGCTCGTCGGCTATTTCGCGGTGAAGACCGGCATGGCGGCGCCGTCGCGGCACGACCTCGTCCAGGCGATGAAAGCGCGGTTGCCGGACTACATGGGTCCGGCCCCTCTCCAACAGCTCGACCCCATCCCGATGACCGTCTCCAACAACGCCGACCATCGCCGTCTGCCGCCGCCGACCGGGGCGCGGATCGGCTCCGAGCGGCCGATGGTCGAGCCGTCCACCGACGAGCAGCGCCTGTTGGCGACGACCCTCGGAGAGATCCTCAAGCTCGATCAGGTTTCGGTCGAAGACCACTTCTTCGACGAACTCGGCGCGAATTCGCTCCTGATGGCGCGCTTCTGCGCCCGTCTGCGCGCCCGGCCGGATTTCCCGCCGGTGTCGATGCGCGACGTCTATCTCCACCCGACGGTGGCGAAGCTCGCCGAGTTCCTGCGCGGTCCTGCGGCCGTGCCGGCGGTGGAGATCGAGCCGGAGGTCTTCCACCGGCCCTCGGCGTTCGCCTATTGGGGCACGGGCGTGCTGCAGCTCGCCTTCTATGCGGTCTACGGCTACATCACGCTTTGGGCCTTCGACATCGGCCTCGACTGGGTCTACGATGCGCTCGACGACTGGCCGACGCTCTATCTGCGTTCGATCCTGGTCGGCGCCGGGTCGTTCTTCGGCATGTCCTTCGCCGCGATCGCGGTGAAATGGCTGCTGATCGGGCGTTGGAAGGTCGAGACCTTCCCGATCTGGAGCCTGCGCTATTTCCGCTTCTGGGTGGTCACCACCATGATGCGGACGGCGCCGGTGGTGCTGTTCAAGGGCAGCCCGCTCTACAGCCTCTATCTCCAGTTGCTCGGCGCCGGCATCGGCCGCAACGCCGTGGTCGAATGCCGTCACGTGCCGGTGTGCACCGATCTCATCTCGATCGGCGACAACTCGATCATCCGCAAGGAATCGATGGTGCTGGGCTACCGCGCCCAGGCGGGTTTCATCCACACCGGCCGCATCACCATCGGCGCCAACGCCTTCGTCGGCGAAGCCGCGGTGCTCGACATCGACACGGCGGTCGGCGACGGCGCCCCACTCGGCCCCGGCGCGGCCCTGCAGAGCGGACAGCGCATCGCCGCCGGCGAACGCGCCCACGGCTCGCCGGCGGTGCCGACCACCGCCGATTACTGCCGGGTTCCCAACGAGCCCTGCTCGCCGGTCCGGCGGATGATCTACGAGACGGTCCAGCTGATCGGTCTCTTCGTCATCGCCATGCCCCTGCCGCTGATGGTGCTGAGCTACTGGGAGAAGCTCGCCGAGATCTCCGACGAAGACGGCTCGGGCGGGCGTATCGTGCTCGCCTCGCTGGTGGTGCTGGTGGCGGGTCTCCTGATCGCGCTCGTCGGCGCCGTCGTGGTGCCGCGTCTCACCCGCCCGTTCCTGCAGCCGGGGCGGGTCTATTCGCTCTACGGCATCCATCACTGGCTCCAGGTGATCACCGGCGGCGTCTCCAACTCGCGCATCCTCAACGTGCTGTTCGGCGACAGCTCGGCCGTCGTCCACTACATCCGCGCCATCGGCTGGAACCTCAACGAGGTCGAGCAGACCGGTTCGAACTTCGGCACCAACCAGATCCACGACAACCCGCTCTATTGCGAGATCGGCAGCCGGACGATGGTTTCCGACGGCTTGTCGATGATCAATCTGGAGAAGTCGGCGTCGTCGTTCCGCCTCTCCCATACGAAGATCGGCGAGCGCAACTATCTGGGCAACAACATCCATTACCCGCCCGACGGCAAGACCGGCGCCAACGTGCTGCTCGCCACCAAGGTGATGGTGCCGATCGACGGCGAGATGCGGGAGAACGTCGGCCTGCTCGGGTCGCCCGCCTTCGAGATCCCGCGCATGGTCGATCGCGACAAGACGCTGATCGGGGCGCTCGACGAGACCGCGCGCCGGCGCCGGGTGAGGGCGAAGAACCGCCACAACTTGGTGACGGCGATGATGTTCCTGTTCAGCCAGTGGATCATGCTGTTCATGACGCTGTGGATCTGGGACACCGCCCTCGACCTCTATTTCGACTGGGGTGCCGTCGCCCTCTACGGCGCGCTGGTGGTCAACTCGGCCGCGGCGATCGCCTGGTACACGTTCATCGAACGCGCGAGCCTCGGTTTCCGCCGCCTCAAGCCCCGTGTCGCGACGATCTACGATCCGTATTTCTGGTCGCACGAGCGGCACTGGAAGCTCTCGGACACGCCGATCATGGGCCTCTTCGTCGGCACGCCGTTCCGGCCGCTGATCCTGCGCCTGATCGGCGTGAAGGTCGGACGTCGGGTGTGGGACGGCGGCGCCATCATCACCGAACGGACGCTGCTCGAGATCGGCGACGGCGCCAACCTCAACGAAGCCTGCGTGTTGCAGGCCCATTCGCTCGAGGAAGGCGCCTTCAAGTCCGGCCGGATCAAGATCGGCGCCGGCTGCACCCTCGGTCCCGCCGCCTTCGTCCACTACGACGTGACGCTCGAGGATCGTGCGGTGCTCGAAGCCGACTCCTTCCTGATGAAGGGCGAGACGGTCGAGGCCTTCGGCGTGTGGCGCGGCAACCCGGCCAAGCCGCATCGCCGCCTGACCCCGGCCACGACGACGGCCTGACCAGCGGTGGAAGGGGCGCACACCATGGGTGACGACGTTCGACTGATCCGCGTCGGTCCGGCCGAGCGCGCCGTGGTCGAAGCGTTGCGTCTCGCCGACGACCAGACGAACCTCGTGGCGAGCAACGTCGAGTCGCTCGCCGAGGCCGACGAGGATGCGGATGCGCGGCCGCGCGCCGTCGTCGCCGGCGGGCGCATCGTCGGCTTCCTCATGTACGAACTCTTCGCCGGCGGCCGGGCGGCCAACATCTACCGCTTCATGATCGACCGGGCCGAGCAGGGGCGAGGATACGGTCGTGCCGCGCTCGCCCGCCTGCTCGCGGAGATCGCGGCCGAGCCCGGGGTCGAAGAGATCGAGATCTGTTACATGCCCGAGAACGTCGGCGCTCGCCGCCTCTACGCCGAGGCCGGCTTCGTCGAGATCGGTCTCGACGAGGACGGTGAGATCATCGCGCGGCGTGCCGTCGATCGTGGCGGCGGTTCCGGGACCGCCGAAGGATCGCCGCGGTGACGACCGCCGAAGCGCTCGCCGCAGCGCTGGAGCGCGTGGTGCCGGCGGACCTGTTCGTCGGTTGCCGATCGATCGGCGCCGGTGACGAGGCGGCGCTGTGGCCCGAAGAGGCGAGGGCGCTTCCCTCGACCGTCGCCGCTGCTCGCCGCGCCAGTGGGACCGCTCGGTCGGCGGCGCGCGACCTGCTGTCGCGGCTCGGCGCACCGGCCGTGCCGATTCTGCGATCGGCGAGCGGCGCGCCGCTGTGGCCGCCGGGGTTCGTCGGTTCTCTCGCCCACGACGACGAAGTCGCCGTCGCCGTCGTCGCCCGCGCGGCGTCCGCGGCGTGCGTCGGCATCGACGTCGAGCCGGCGGAGCCGCTGCCGGGCGACGTCGCAGATCTGGTGGTGCAAGCCGGCGATCGGCTCGGTGACGCCACGGATCCGCTCGCCGCGCGTCTCGCCTTCGTCGCCAAGGAGGCGGTCTACAAGGCCGTCCATCCGCTTCGCGGCCTCGTTCTCGACTGGCCCGACATCCGGGTGGATCTCGTCGGCCGACGCGCCGTCGCCTCGACCGGGCACATCGCCGAACTCTTCCTCTGTCGTGCGCCACGCCTCATCGTGGTGGCCCGGGTGCCGGCCGGCGACCGATGAGCGCGGTTGCCGGACCGCGGTCCGATCGCGCCGCGAAGCGCTGCGCGAACGGGTTCCGTGCGACGGCGGGAGGAGATAGGATCGCCGCCGTCGCCGCGCCAGGCGAACGTCAGGGGAGATGCACATGGATTGGACGCCGGTCATCGACAGCTTCGCCGGGCTCGGACCCTTCGTCGTCTACGTCGGTCTGTCGCTCGGTATGATCGCCGTCTATTCGGCGATCTACATGTTGGCGACCGCCCACGACGAACTCGGCCAGATCCGGCGGGGCAATCCGGCCGCGGCGATCGCCTTCGCCGGCAGCCTGATCGGTTACACGCTGCCGCTCGCCGTCGCCGCCCAGCATTCGACCACATTGTTGGTCTTCCTGGTGTGGGGCGTGGTGGCGATCGTCGTGCAGGTGGCGGTCTACTGGTTCTTCCGGCTGCTGATGCTGCGTGACGTCTCGGCCCGAATCGATCGGGGCGAAGTCGCCGCCGGAATTCTGCTCGCCGCCGCGTCGCTGGCCGGCGGCATCGTCGACGCCGCGGCCATGGGCCTGTGAGGCGGACCAACATGCGGTCACCGGATGCCGGTGGCGGAGGAGCGATCTTGCACGATCTTCACCATGCGACCGAGGAGCGCGGCATCGATCACGTCGTCGCCGCCACCCGGGATCTCGGCCTCGCCGCCGACGCCTGGTCGCGCGCCGGCTTCCGTCTGACGCCCACCGCCCGCCACCCCTGGGGAACCGAGAACCGGCTGGTGCAGCTCGCCGGGTCCTTCGTCGAGATCCTGGGGATCGGCGACGGCGCGGCGATCCCCGAGCCGACGGCGACCGCCTTCTCCTTCGGCGCCTACAACCGCGATTTCCTCGCCGGTCACGGCGACGGCCTGTCGATGCTGGTGCTCGAATCGAAGGACCCGCGCGCCGATCGCGCCGCCTTCGCCGCCGCGGGGCTTCGCACCTACGAGCCCTTCGGCTTCGAGCGCATCGCCGTCACGCCGGAAGGCGAGGAGCGCAAGGTCGGCTTCGACCTGACCTTCACCGGCTTCACCGGCGCCACCGGCGAGCCGGACATGGGTTTCTTCACCTGCTGCCAGCGCTTCCCCGAGAATTTCTGGCGGCCGGAGTATCAGGATCACCCGAACACGGCGCTGGCACTCACCGCGGTCGTGCTGGTGGCGCCCGATCCGTCCGACTTCCACGAGGGCCTCTCCGCCTTCGCCGGGGTGCGCGAGTTCCACGCCTCGAGCTACGGCCTGGAGATCCCGACGCCGCGCGGCGCGATCGAGGTGCTGACGCCCGCCGCCTATCGCTGGCGTCACGGCGCAGAGGCGCTGCCCGAGGATCCGGAGACCCTGGTCTTCAAGGGATTGCGTTTCGCCGTCGCCGATCTCGGCCGGGCCACCGAACAGGTGATCGCCGGCGGCTTCACCGTCACCGATCACGCCGGCGGCTTCGTCGTCGCCGATCTCGGTGGCGCATCGCTCGCTTTCGAACCGGCCCGCTGAGGGCTCCACCGCCCGTCGTTCGCGGTGGCCAATTTCACAGAGGATCGCGCATGTCGCCCAATTCGGAAGTCGTCGTCGGATCGGTCCGCTTCGCCAATCATCTGCCCTTCTCCCTCATCGCCGGCCCGTGCCAGATGGAGAGCCGTGCCCACGCGCTCGAAACCGCGGCGGCGCTGAAGGAGATGTGCGAGAAGCTCGGCATCGGGCTCGTCTTCAAGACCTCGTTCGACAAGGCGAACCGGACCTCGGCGACCGCCGCGCGCGGCGTCGGCCTCGCCGAGGCGCTGCCGGTCTTCGCCGAGATCCGCGAGACGCTGGGTCTGCCGGTGCTGACCGACGTCCACGACGCGGCGCAGTGCGCACCGGTGGCGGAAGCGGTCGACATCCTGCAGATCCCAGCGTTCCTCTGCCGTCAGACCGACCTGCTGCTGGCCGCCGCGGCGACGGGCAAGGTGGTCAACGTCAAGAAGGGCCAGTTCCTCGCCCCCTGGGACATGAGGAACGTGGTGGCGAAACTCGTCGGCGCCGGCAATGCGAACGTCATGCTGACCGAACGCGGCGCGTCCTTCGGCTACAACACCCTGGTCTCGGACATGCGCTCGCTGCCGATCATGGCGGCGACCGGCGCGCCGGTGATCTTCGACGCCACCCATTCGGTGCAGCAGCCGGGCGGGCAGGGGACGTCGTCGGGCGGTCAGCGCGAGTTCGTCGCGGTGCTGGCGCGGGCCGCGGTGGCGGTCGGTGTCGCCGGCCTGTTCATCGAGACCCACGAGGATCCCGATCGCGCCCCCTCCGACGGTCCCAACATGGTGCCGCTTTCGGAGATGCCGGCGCTGCTCGCCCGTCTCCAGGCCTTCGATCGGGTCGCCAAGGCCGGCTGAGGCCGGCTGCGGCTCACGTCAGGCCGAGCGCCTCTTCGAGCAGGGCGAGGGCCTGATCGAGGCTCGCCATGCGGACGGCGTCGCGGCCGAGATCGCCGAAGCGGCGTTCGACCGTGACGACGCCGTTCGGACGGCGGGCGAGACCGAAATGGACGAGGCCGACCGGCTTCGCCGCACTGCCGCCGCCGGGACCGGCGATGC
>CALMYM010000009.1 GCA_937873675.1 uncultured Alphaproteobacteria bacterium
CGGATGCCTGGCCATGAATTCGGTGATCGCCCCGCCGAGCTCCGAATCGCCGAAGAAGCGCGGGCCGGAGATGCGCAGATGGCCGCGCGGCTCGCCGTGGCTGTCGCGCACCGAAGCGGTCAGGTCGTCGAGCCGCTGCAGGAGATCGACCGCCTCGCGGTGATAGGCGACGCCGACCTCGGTCGGTGCCAGCTGCCGCGTCGTGCGATTGATGAGCCGCACGCCCAATTCGTCCTCGAGATCACGCACATATTTGGAAAGGAGCGCCTTGGACTTCCCCGCCTTGCGCGCCGCCGCCGAGAACCCGCCGGCATCGACCACCTGCACGAAGGCCTGCATCCGCGTCAGAGAATCCATCGTCTCACCTCGTCGAACGATCGCATCCAGAGATAGGGCACTGTTCGCGAGATGGCCACCGGATCGCCGAATGGCGGCATGCACCTCCGCTCGAGACCCATTCGGGCCACCGACGGATACTCCCCGCCATGACCCTTTTCCGGCGCCTTCTCCGCCCGGAAACTCGGACCCGCGCCCGGCCCGAGCGCTTCGAAACCGCGGGCCACGGCCGATCACCGGAACCCCGTCACAAGCCTCTGACGGCCCGAGGTAATTTCGCGATTCGTCGCACCCGCTCCCGACACGAAATTTTCACTTGTGTCACAGGGCGAATGACCCTATATCGCGCTTGCCCAAATTCGCACGTGCCTGTGGCCGCGTGCCGGTCGGTGGACCACCCGAGACAAGAGGCTCGGACCCGCCGGGGCAACCGGCAGCCGGAGATCTGAACCGGCGCACCTCGTGTCTCACACGGGGGACGTGGCTTGAAGCAACGACGTAGAGGGCTTTTTTGGTCTCTGTCGGCTCGTCCAAAGGCCGACGACACTAAAGAGGCAACTACTTCTTTGCCGGCGTGCGGACGGGTTCTCCCATCCAAGCCATGGCAGCAACTTCCGTGATCGCGGACGTGTTCGCACGTTTTCGGTTCCGGAAAGGGTCCGCGCCCTCGTTCGCGGGTTCGGGTCGGCGATGAGCCGGCTCATCGGGTGCTTCGCACCGTCGTTCGACCGTCTCCAAAGCGGCCGCGACGCGTGACGCTGCTCCCCGAACACTTCTGCGCCCCCGTTCGTCGGGTCGCGCGGAGGAAACGCCCGGGGGAGGCTCGCGCCCGACCGGGGATGACCGAACGCCGGCGGCATCGTCGGCACCGACTGCGCCTTCTGGCTCCCTGGGAGGGACCGACCATGACCGACCGTATCCGCGAATTCCTCCGCACCCGCCGTCCCGACGGTCCCTGCCTGGTGGTCGACCTCGACGTCGTGCGCGAGAAGTACGTGTCCTTCGCCAAGGCCATGCCCGACACCCGCGTCTTCTACGCGGTGAAGGCCAACCCGGCGCCGGAGGTGCTCGCCCTCCTCGCCGAGCTCGGCTCGTGCTTCGACACCGCTTCGGTGCAGGAGGTCGAGATGGCGCTCGCCGCCGGCGCTTCGCCGGAGCGCATCTCCTTCGGCAACACCATCAAGAAGGAGCGCGACATCGCCCGCGCCTTCGAGCTCGGTGTGCGCCTCTACGCCGTCGACTGCGAAGCCGAGGTCGAGAAGGTCGCCCGTGCCGCCCCCGGCTCGAGCGTCTTCTGCCGCATCCTCTCCGACGGCGCCGGCGCCGAGTGGCCGCTCTCCCGCAAGTTCGGCTGCGAGCCGGCGATGGCGCCGCGCGTGCTCGAGCACGCCCATCGCCTCGGCCTCGACGCCTACGGCGTGTCCTTCCACGTCGGTTCGCAGCAGCGCGACACCGGCGCCTGGGACAAGGCCGTGGCCTCCGCCGCCTGGATCTTCCGCGAGATGAGCGAGCGCGGCATCCAGCTGCGCATGGTCAACCTCGGCGGTGGTTTTCCGACGAAGTATCTCAAGGAAGTGCCGGCGGTGCAGGCCTACGCCCAGGCCATCTCCGACGCCATCCTCACCCACTTCGGCAACCACACCCCCGAGACGATCATCGAGCCGGGTCGCGGCATGGTCGGCTCCGCCGGCGTGATCAAGTCGGAAGTCGTGCTCGTCTCCAAGAAGAGCGACGACGACGACGTGCGTTGGGTCTATCTCGACATCGGCAAGTTCGGCGGTCTCGCCGAGACCATGGACGAGGCGATCCGCTATCCGATCACCACCGAGCACGATGGCGACGAGAAGATTCCGTGCGTCCTTGCCGGACCGACCTGCGATTCGGTTGATGT
>CALMYM010000010.1 GCA_937873675.1 uncultured Alphaproteobacteria bacterium
GTGGTCCAAGCGCAGCGTCCCAAACCTCCGCCTCTGGCGGAGGTCAATGACTTTCCGCCGAGATCAGGGCTTCAATACGCCGCTGGCGCGGAAGGAGATGTCGCAGCCCTCGGACAGGGTGGTCTTGGCTTCGTTGCCGAAGTTGCGGATCTTGCCTTCCAGATAGACCGTGTTCGTCGTGGTCGCGATCGGGCTCGGCGACTGCTTGGAGATCGCCACCCGCGGCGCCACCGTGAAAGCGCCGCTGCCGCGACCGATGGACATGGTGCTGGTCGGCGTCGCCAAGGTCGCCGTGGGCGCTGTCGCGAAGACGAAGTTCTCGGCGTGTTCGCGCCAGAAGACGCTGACGCCCCACTTGGTGCCGTTGTTGCCGAGCGTCGCGCCGGGAGGCGTGAAGCGCATGTTGTATTCGTTGCCGACCGAGTAACCGAGTGCGGCGCATTTCGGGGAGGCGGGCGTGACGACGTCGATGGCGGTGATGATCAGGGCGCCGCGATATTCGTAGTAGCCGTTGGACGGGGCGGCGACGGCGGCGGAAATCGCTGCCGATCCGAGAAGCGACACCGCGGCAGCGATCAGAGAGAAACGGTTCATGGATGACGACGACATGCCCGACCTCTTCGTTGTGACCGCCTTCGCGACCGCATTCGAAAGCATGGAACGGTCGGTGACGGTGATCGCCACGACGATCCGGGTACCGCCGACGGCGATCGAAGCGCCTCGCGGAGGCTCGTCGGCATGTTAAGATTTCTTAACATTCCTCACCATAGGCCGCCGGCACGAGGGATGCATGTTCGAACACCGTCCGGTCGGAGCGCGTCCGATCACGATGCTGTGAGGTGATCGATGCGGTTCACGGTGCGCCACGAAACGCTCTACCGCTACTCGGCCCCGGTGCGCCTCGCCGGTCACACGCTTCGATTGACGCCGCGATCCGAGGGCGTGGTGCTGCGTTCGCACGCGCTGACCATCGATCCGACGCCGGTTGCGCGCGAGGAGCGGGTCGATCGCTTCGGCAACGCCGTGACCCATGTCGAGTTCGCCGGAGCGGCCGACCTCTTCCGCATCGAGAGCCGTTTCGAGATCGAAACGATCGCGGCATCGAAACCGGTCGCCACCGATGCGCCGACACTGCCGTGGACGCCGGACGGGGAGGCGGCGACGGCGGCCTTCGTGGTCGATCATGAGATCGACGCGGAGGTTCGCGCCTTCGCCTTCGCCCTGGCGGCGGAGAGCGATTGGCGGGCGGAAGCGTTCCTCGAACGGCTGACGCGCACCCTGTTCACCCGCACCGATCGCCACATCCGGCCCGACGGGCACGCCCAGAGCGCGGCCTACACGCTGGCGGTCGGGCGTGGCGCCTGTCGCGACGTGACGGTGTTGTTCCTGGCGGCGGCACGGGCGCTGGGTATCCCGGCGCGGTTCGTCTCGGGCTATCAGGCGCGGGCCGAAACGCCGGACGGCCGGCGTCATCTGCATGCCTGGCCGGAGGTGTTCGTGCCGGGATCGGGCTGGCACGGCTGGGACCCGACCCACGGCGTGGCGGTCGGCGACGGCCACGTGGCGCTGTCGGCGGCTCCCGATCAGCTCGGTACGATGCCGATCGAAGGCGGCTTCTTCGGCGACGGAGTGACGTCGACGCTCGACTACCGGGTCGAGATCGACGCGGTCTGAGACACGGCGGTCGAGGTCAGGCGCGCCGTTCGGCGACCATCAGATAGTTGACGTCGAGATCGCCGGCCTTCAGCGACCAGCGGCCGCGCAAGGGATCGAAGACCATGCCGCAGGCGTCGAGCACCTCGAGGCCGGTCGTCTCCACCGCGCGCTCCAGTTCCTTCGGGGTGAGGAACTTCTTCCAGTCGTGGGTGCCGACGGGCAGCCAACGCAGAATGTACTCCGCGCCGACGATGGCCAGCGCGAAGCTCTTCAGCGTGCGGTTCATGGTGGCGAGGAAGAGGAGGCCGCCGGGCTTCACCATCTTCGAAATCTCGCGCAGGAACAGCGGCAGATCGGCGACGTGTTCGACGATCTCCATGGCGACGACGACGTCGAAGGTCGCGCCCTCGGCCGCAAGCGCTTCCGCGGTGGTGGCGCGGTAGTCGATGGCGAGGCCCTGGGCCTCGGCATGCGCCCGGGCGGTGGCGATGTTGGCGGCGCCGGCGTCGGCACCGACCATCGATGCGCCGAGGCGGGCGAGCGGCTCGGTCAGGAGGCCGCCGCCGCAGCCGATGTCGAGGATCGAGAGACCCTCGAGGGCGCGGCTGTCCTTGGCGTCGCGGCCGAAGCGGGCGGAGATCTCGCGCTTCAGGTATTCGAGCCGGATCGGGTTCATGTCGTGGAGCGGGCGCAGCCGGCCGTTCGGATCCCACCACTCGGCGGCCATCGCCTCGAAGTTGCCGATCTCGGCGGCATCGACGGTCGACTGGGCATGGGGGATGGACATGGCTTCTCCTCGCCGGCCGCGCTCGGCCTCCAAGGATCATGTCGACCGAGGGACGGCCGAGGTCAAGAGGAAGGCGCCGACGCGGCGGCGCCCGTCTCGTCACACACGCAGAAATGCGGAGGCGGCGCTTTGTTGATCCCTCGCCACGAACCGAGTATGAAGCGCCGTTTCCGCGGGGATCGACCGACCGTCAGAGGACGGAAGGACGAGCCTCGTCTCGTGCGCGGGTCCCCGCGTGCTCTGCCCCGATTTCCGAGAGGCCCCTCGTCGATGGCCCGTCTGGTCCTGAAGTTCGGCGGCACGTCCGTCGCCACTGTCGAGCGCATCCGCAACGTCGCGCGCCACGTCGCCCGCGAGGTGAAGGCCGGCCATCAGGTGGCGGTCGTCGTCTCGGCGATGTCGGGCGTCACCAACACGCTGGTCGGCTACGTCGCCGACGCCGCCAAGTCGGGCGAGGCCAAGGGCGGCCTCTTCGACCAGATGGAGTACGACGCGGTCGTCGCCTCCGGCGAACTGGTGACCTCGGGCCTGCTCGCCATCGTGCTGCAGTCGATGGGCATTCCGGCGCGCTCCTGGCAGGGCTGGCAGATCCCGCTCGTCACCGACGAGGCACACGGCTCGGCCCGCATCATGGACATCGACGGCTCGAAGATGATCGCCTCGATGGAAGCGGGCGAGGTCGCCGTCGTCGCCGGCTTCCAGGGCATCGGCCCGACCGGCCGCGTCGCCACCCTCGGCCGCGGCGGCTCGGACACCTCGGCGGTGGCGATCGCGGCGGCGATCCACGCCGATCGCTGCGACATCTACACCGACGTCGACGGCGTCTACACCACCGACCCGCGCATCGTGCCCAAGGCGCGGCGGCTGGAGAAGGTGGCGTTCGAAGAGATGTTGGAAATGGCCTCGCTCGGGGCCAAGGTTCTCCAGGTGCGCTCGGTCGAGCTCGCCATGGTCTACAAGGTCCGGACCTTCGTCCGTTCGAGCTTCGACGATCCCGACACCGTCGGCGTCGACGAGAACGGCAATCCTCCGGGAACGCTCATCTGCGACGAGGACGAGATCGTGGAAAATCAGGTCGTCACCGGCATCGCCTATTCCAAGGACGAGGCTCAGATCTCGCTGCGCCGCGTCGCCGACAAGCCCGGCATCGCGTCGGCCGTCTTCGGTCCGCTCGCCGAGGCCAACATCAACGTCGACATGATCGTGCAGAACACGACCGCCGACGGCGCCACCACCGACATCACCTTCACCGTGCCGGCGGCCGACGAGGCCCGGGCCCGGGCGGTGCTCGAGGGCGCGCGCGATCACATCGGCGACGTGGCGATCGACTCGTCCTCCGACGTGGTCAAGGTCTCGGTGATCGGCATCGGCATGCGCTCCCACGCCGGCGTCGCCGCCCAGGCGTTCACGGCGCTCGCCTCCAAGGGCATCAACATCCGCGCCATCACCACCTCCGAGATCAAGATCTCGGTGCTGATCGATGCGGAATACACCGAACTGGCGGTTCGCACTTTGCATTCGATCTACGGTCTCGATAAGCATTGAGGGCGGCCGGTGCCCGTTCGACGGGCGCCGCGACCGATCGCCCATGGGACGCGCACGCCACCGTGCCGCGTCCGACCGTGACCGGGGAGGAGCGGAGTTGAGAGGGACTCTCGGCGCGCCACGTCTGCTGCTCCGCCGGCTGCGCGAGGTCATGGCGGAGCCGATCGCCGCGCAGGATCGGCTCGACAAGATCGTCGAACAGATCGCCTCCAACATGGTGGCCGAGGTCTGTTCGGTCTACGTGCTGCGCGCCGACAACGTCCTCGAACTGACCGCCACCATCGGTCTGAAGCGCGAAGCCGTGCATCAGACCTCGCTCAAGGTCGGCGAGGGTCTCGTCGGCCTGATCGCGGCGGATGCGCGCTGCCTCAACCTGCCCAACGCCCAGTCGCATCCGGCCTTCGCCTACAAGCCGGAGACCGGCGAAGAGATCTTCAACGCCTTCCTCGGCGTGCCGATCCTGCGCGCCGGCCGCACCCTCGGCGTCCTGGTCGTCCAGAACAAGGCGCACCGCACCTATCAGGAAGAAGAGGTCGAGGTCCTCCAGACCACGGCGATGATCATCGCCGAGATGATCGCCGCCGGCGGCCTCGAGCCGCTCCTGGAACCCGGCTCGTCGCTCGATCTGAAGCGGCCGATGCAGATGCAGGGCATCGGCTTCGGCGAGGGCGTCGGCCTCGGCCACGTGGTGCTGCACGAGCCGCGCGTCGTCGTCTCGGATCTCATCGCCGACGACGCCCGGCGCGAGCTCAACCGCCTCGAGGCGGCGATCGAGAAGCTGCGCATCTCGGTCGACGACCTGTTGCAGCGCTCCGACGTCGAGCCGGTCGGCGAACATCGCGACGTGCTCGAAGCCTACCGCATGTTCGCCTACGACCGCGGTTGGGTGCGCAAGATGGAGGAGGCCGTCAAGAACGGCCTGACGGCGGAAGCGGCGGTGGAGAAGGTCCAGTCGGACACCCGCGCCCGCATGCTGCGCCAGACCGACCCCTATCTGCGCGAGCGCCTGCACGACTTCGACGCGCTGGCCAACCGCCTCATCCGCGAGCTGATGGGCCGGCCGCACGGACCGGTCTCCGGCGTCCTGCCCAAGGATGCGGTGATCGTCGCCCGCAACATGGGGGCGGCCGACCTCTTCGACTACGACCGCGACCGCATCAAGGGTCTGGTGCTCGAAGAGGGCGCGGCGACCAGCCACATCTCGATCGTCGCCCGCTCGATGGGCGTGCCGATCGTCGGCCAGATCCCGGGCGTGGTGTCGCTCGTCGAAACCGGCGACGCGATCGTCGTCGACGGCGAACTGGGCACCGTGCATCTGCGGCCGGCGCCGGACGTCGAGTCGGCCTTCGCCGAGAAGGTGCGCTTCCGGGCGCGGCGGCAGGCGCAGTACCGGCGCCTCAAGTCGCGGCCGTCGATCACCAAGGACGGCCAGCACGTCCAGTTGCTGCTCAATTCCGGCCTCTTCCTCGACCTGCCGCATCTGGAAGAGAGCGGTGCCTCGGGCATCGGCCTCTTCCGCACCGAACTGCAGTTCATGGTCGCCTCGTCGTTCCCGCGGATCGCCGAGCAGGAAGGGCTCTATCGCAAGGTGCTCGAGTCGTCGGGCGGCAAGCCGGTCACCTTCCGCTCGCTCGACATCGGCGGCGACAAGGTGCTGCCCTATGCGCAGAACTTCGAGGAGGAGGAGAACCCGGCGATGGGCTGGCGGGCGATCCGCATCGGTCTCGATCGTCCCGGCCTGCTGCGCATCCAGGTCCGCGCCCTGCTCAAAGCGGCGGCGGGGCGCGAACTGCGCCTGATGTTCCCGATGATCACCGAGGTCTCCGAGTTCGAGAAGGCGCAGGCGCTGGTCGAGCGGGAGAAGCAGTTCCTCAAGCGCGTCGGCTACGAGCTGCCCGAGACGATCAAGCTCGGGGTGATGATCGAGGTGCCGTCGCTGTTGTTCCAGCTCGACGAGCTCTTCGCCCGCGTCCATTTCGCCTCGGTCGGCTCCAACGATCTCTTCCAGTTCGCGATGGCCGCCGACCGCGGCAACAACCGGATGACGACGCGCTACGATGCGATGTCGCGGCCGTTCCTGCGGATGCTGAAGCTGATCCAGGACAAGGCGGCCGAACATCACGTGCCGCTGACCCTGTGCGGCGAGCTGTCCGGCAAGCCGCTCGAGGCGATGGCGCTGATCGGGCTCGGCTATCGGTCGCTGTCGATGGCGTCGTCCTCGGTCGGCCCGGTCAAGACGATGCTGCTCGAGATGGATGTCGCCAAGCTCAGGGCACGGCTCCTGCCGCGGCTCGAGTCGGGACGTCCGACCGACGACATCCGCGCCATGTTGCGCGCCTTCGCCGAAGAACAGGGCATTCCGGTCCAGCCCTAGCGGGGACGACGACGCGGGCGCGACGTGCGCTCGATCCATCCCGTCCGTCTCTCGTCTCCGGCGTTCCACCCATGTCCCTTTCCGCCAAGCTCGATGTCGTCCTCGATCGGTTCGCCGTGCTCGAAGCGCGCATGGCGGCGGGATCGGACGGCGGCGACTTCGTCCGCCTCGCCCGCGATCATGCCGAGCTCGCGCCGGTGGTGACGCGCATCCGGGCGCTGAAGAGCGCGGAGAGCGAACTCGCCGGGATCGATCAGCTCCTCGGCGACGCGGCGACGGACGCGGAGATGCGCGCCCTCGCCGAAGCCGAGCGCGACGAGGTCGTGGCGCGGGTCGGCGAGCTCGAGCACGAGGTGCGGCTGGCGCTGTTGCCGAAGGATGCGGCCGACGCGCGCTCGGTGATCCTCGAGGTTCGGGCCGGGACCGGCGGCGACGAAGCGGCGCTCTTCGCCGGCGATCTCTTCCGCATGTACGAACGCCACGCCGGCCTCCACGGCTGGAAGGTCGAGGTGATCTCGGCGTCGGAAGGCGAGATGGGTGGCTTCAAGGAGATCGTCGCCGAGATCTCCGGGGTCGGGGTCTACGGCCGGCTCAAGTTCGAATCGGGGGTGCATCGGGTGCAGCGGGTGCCGGTGACCGAATCGGGCGGACGCATCCACACCTCGGCGGCGACGGTGGCGGTGCTGCCGGAGGCGGAGGAGGTCGACGTGCGCATCGCCGATTCGGACCTCGTCTTCGACACGTTCCGCGCCTCCGGCGCCGGCGGTCAGCACGTCAACAAGACCGACAGCGCGGTGCGCGTCACCCATCTGCCGACCGGCATCGCCGTGGCGGTCCAGGAGGAGCGGTCGCAGCATCAGAATCGCGCCAAGGCGCTGATGCTCCTGAGGTCGCGCCTCTACGACATCGAGCGGCGGCGGCTCGACGAGGCACGCGCGGCGGATCGCCGCACCCAGGTCGGCTCCGGCGACCGATCCGAGCGCATCCGCACCTACAATTTCGGCCAGGGCCGGGTCACCGATCACCGCATCGACCTGACCCTCTACAAGCTGCCGCAGGTGCTCGACGGCTCGGCGCTCGACGAGGTCATCGACGCGCTGGTCACCGACCATCAGCTGCGCCTGCTGGCGGCGGAGGGCGAGGCATGAGCGACGCCGGGCCCCTCGATCGGCTCGACGCGGCCGGGCTCGACGTCGCCGAGGCGATGCGGGCGGTGCGCGCCGCCTTCGCCGCCGCCGGCCGCGACGGTGCGGCGGCGGAGGCGCGGATGCTGGTCGGTCACGTCCTCGGGCTCGACCTGACCGGGCTCACGGTCGGCGCGACGCGGGCCGTCGACGGCGATGCGGCCCAACGGTTGGCGGCGGCGGCGCGGCGGCGGATCGCCGGCGAACCGCTGCAGCGGATCCTCGGCTCGGCGTGGTTCCACGGGCTCGAATTCCGTCTGGCGCCGGAAACGCTGGTGCCGCGACCCGACACCGAGACGCTGGTGGAGGCGGTTCTCGCCCGGTTTCCCGTCGACGAACCCTTCGTCTTCGCCGATCTCGGGGTGGGGTCCGGGGCGGTGCTGGTGGCGGTGCTGGCGGCGCGGCCCCACGCCTTCGGCGTCGGCACGGATCTGTCGGAACCGGCGCTCGTGGCGGCGCGGGCGAACGCCGAGCTCAACGGCGTGGCGGAGCGGGCGCGTTTCGTCCGCGGCTCCTACGCGGCGATGGCGGCGCCCGGCGCCTTCGATGCGATCGTCTCCAATCCGCCCTACATCGCCACCGCCGAGATCGAGACCCTGGACGCCGAGGTACGCCTCCACGACCCGATGCTGGCGCTCGACGGCGGCGGCGACGGTCTCGACGCCTATCGGGCGATCGCGCCGCAGGCGGTGCGAGCGTTGAAACCCGGCGGTCTTCTCGCCGTCGAGATCGGTTGGCGCCAGGGGGGCGACGTCGGCGGTCTTCTCGCCGACCACGGTTTCGAGGGGGTCGAGACCTTGCGCGATCTCGCCGGCCGCGATCGGGTGGTCGCGGCTCGTCGAGGCGGCGGCGCGGCGTGATCGCGTGGGGAAGATCGGCGGAGGCGGAAAATAAGCCTTGGAAATTCGCCGAGAAATCGATAGTTTCCGAGCACCGAAGCAGAGCGTCGACGCGCGGTCGACCGGCGGGTGCCGAAATGGCGGTGCCACCGGAGCCATGGTCGCGGGGCGAGAAATCGTCCGACGTCGGCGGATACGACCTTCCGAGGTCGAGCCGGTGCTCCTTCGGTCCGTCTTCCGAACCCCGATGGGCGCGAGAAGCCCGCACCCCGCGTGTTCTGTTCCGAACCGGTCGTGACCGGTGTTTCGTGCGGCGATGCCGTCGTCGGGACGTCGCGGGGCGAGCCCGATGAACGAGCCGCCGGGTGAGACACGCTCCAAGTGGGAGCCATTCCTCGTCGCCGGACCGCACCGGCGATCGGCAATGGCTCCGGATGGTGATCCGGAGTGCATGGCGCCCGACCCCTCGAGGGCGGGCCGAACCGACGGTCGCGATGGCGCCGGCGGCGTTTTTTCCTCGGACGAGATCGCAGCAGGATGAGACAGGGAAATTCCAACAAGAGGATGCGGGGTCGTGGTGGCGGCGGTGGCGGTGGCAACACCGGTCGCAAGGGCCCCAACCCGCTGAGCCGGACCTACGAATCGACCGGTCCCGACGTGAAGATCCGCGGCACCGCGCTCCACATCGCCGACAAATACGTTTCTCTCGCCCGCGACGCCCAGTCGAGCGGCGACCCGGTCCTGGCGGAGAGCTATCTCCAGCACGCCGAGCACTATTATCGCATCATCGCGGCGGCGCAGGCGGCGATGCCCCAGCCGATGCCGGTGGTGCGCTCCGACATCCAGTCCGACGAGGACGAGGATGACGGCGAGGAGAGCTACGCCGACACCCGCTTCGACAGCCGCGGTCGCGGTGGCGAGGTCAACGGCAACACCGAGATGCGCGCCGAAGCGCCGCGTGAGCCGCGCGAACCGCGTGAACCGCGCGAGCCGCGCGAGCCGCGTGGCGAGGGTCGCGCGCCGTTCCGCCGGCAGATCGAGGTCGAAGGTGGCGACGGCTACATGCCGACCGATGCGCCGCAGCCCTTCGTCGACGATTCGGCGCTGGAGCGCGTGGTGGCCGACCGCGGCGACGATCGTCGCCAGGATCGCGGTCGCAGTCGTTTCCCGCGTGGTCGCGGCGATTTCCGCGGCGAGGGTCGCAACGAGACCCGGAGCGAGGGCGGTCGTCCGCCGCGCGAGCGTCATGCTCGCGGCGAGGGCCGTTTCGAGCGTGAGCCGCGCGAGGGTCGCACGGAAG
>CALMYM010000011.1 GCA_937873675.1 uncultured Alphaproteobacteria bacterium
GGTGGCCTGTACGACCACGTGGGCGGCGGGTTCGCCCGCTACTCCACCGACGAGCACTGGCTGGTCCCGCATTTCGAGAAGATGCTCTACGACAACGCCCAGCTTATCGATCTCCTCGGCCGGGCCTGGTCGGCGACCGGCGACACCCTGTTTCGCGACCGAATCGAAGAGATCGTCGGCTGGCTCGCCCGCGAAATGCGTCGCCCCGAAGGCGCCTTCGCCGCGGCGATCGACGCCGACAGCGAGCACGAGGAGGGGCGCTTCTACGTCTGGACCCTCGCCGAGATCCGCGATGTCCTCGGACCCGACGCCGACCTCTTCGCCGCCGCCTACGACGTGAGCCGGCAAGGCAACTGGGAAGGCCACACCATCCTCAATCGCTCGCGCGACGCCGCCCTGGACGACCCCGCCCGCGAGGCCCGCCTCGCCGATTGCCGCCGGCGCCTGCTCGAGCACCGCGCCGGCCGCGTCCGGCCGATGACCGACGACAAGGTCCTCGCCGATTGGAACGGCGGTCTCATCCATTCCCTGACGCTCGCCGCCCGGCGTCTCTCGCGACCCGACTGGCTCGATCTCGCCCGCGACGCCTACACCTTCATCCGCGACGTCATGGGGCGCGGCGACCGCCTCGCCCACGCCTGGCGCGACGGCGTCTCCGTCTATCCCGGCCTGTCGAGCGATCTCGCCCAGATGGCGCGCGCCGCGCTGACCCTCCACGAAACCACTCGGGAGCCCGAGTTCCTCGCCGACGCCCGGCGTTGGATGGCGGCCCTCGATCGCCACCATGTCGACCCTGCCGGCGGCTGGTACCTCACCGCCGACGACGCCGAGGCGCTGATCGTCCGCCCCGCCTCGCCCCGCGACGAGGCGACGCCGAACCCCAATGCCGTCGCCATCGAGACCCTGTTGCGCCTCGCCGTGTTCACCGGCGACGCCGACTTCACCCGCCGCGCCGAGGAGACCCTCCGTCGCTTCGCCGCGATCATGACCGCCGACATCTTCTCGACCGCGTCGCTGGCGGGCGCCCTCGATCTCGCCCTCGGTCTCGTCGAAGTCGTCCTGGTCCCCCCGCCCGGGGCCGACCCCGAGCCGTTGCGCCGTGTCGTCTACGAATCGACCGACCCCCGCATCGTCCTTTTCGAAACCGAATCGACGTCCTCGTTGGCGCCCTCGCACCCGGCGCACGGCAAGACGCCGGTCGACGGTCGCGCCTCCGTCTGGGTCTGCCGCCGCGGCGCCTGCGGCCTGCCGACCAACGACCCGGCGACGTTGCGGATCACTCTCGAAGGCGACGGAACCGCGTGAGCCCCGCCATGGTCGGTTCGCATCCGATTCGGTCGTGATTCACGTGAAACAGCCGACGAAAGCCGAAGAGCGCCACGGTCTCCCGCGGCACCCTTCGTCGTTTCGATCTATCCGACGATCAGGTGTTCATCGAATCGAAGAAGTCGGCGTTGCGCTTGGTCTGCCTGAGCTTGTCGAGCAGGAACTCGATGGCGTCGACCGTACCCATCGGCGTGAGGATGCGGCGCAGCACGTACATCTTCTTGAGCTGGTCCGACGGCACCAACAGCTCTTCCTTGCGGGTGCCGGAGCGGGTGATGTCGATCGCCGGGAAGACGCGCTTGTCGGCCACCTTGCGGTCGAGAATGATCTCCGAATTGCCGGTGCCCTTGAACTCTTCGAAGATGACTTCGTCCATGCGGGAGCCGGTGTCGATCAGCGCCGTGGCGATGATGGTCAGCGAGCCGCCCTCTTCGATGTTGCGTGCCGCGCCGAAGAAGCGCTTCGGCCGCTGCAGGGCGTTGGCGTCGACACCGCCGGTCAGCACCTTGCCCGACGACGGGACGACGGTGTTGTAGGCGCGGCCGAGGCGGGTGATCGAATCGAGCAGGATGACCACGTCGCGGCCGTGCTCGACCAGACGCTTCGCCTTCTCGATCACCATCTCGGCGACCTGGACGTGCCGCGACGCCGGCTCGTCGAAGGTCGAGGAGACGACCTCGCCCTTCACCGTACGCTGCATGTCGGTCACTTCCTCCGGCCGCTCGTCGATGAGCAGCACGATGAGGAAGCACTCCGGATGATTGGTGGTGATCGACTTGGCGATGTTCTGCAGGAGGACCGTCTTACCCGTCCGCGGCGGCGCCACGATCAGACCGCGCTGGCCCTTGCCGAGCGGCGTGACGATGTCCATCACCCGCGCCGACATGTCCTTCGACGTCGGCTCTTCCGGCTCCATGCGGAAGCGCTCGTCGGGATAGAGCGGCGTGAGGTTGTCGAAGTGGACCTTGTGACGGGTCTTCTCCGGGTCCTCGAAATTGATGGTGTTGACCTTGAGGAGGGCGAAGTAGCGCTCGCCTTCCTTCGGGCTGCGGATCTGACCCTCGACCGTGTCACCGGTGCGGAGCGAGAAGCGGCGGATCTGCGACGGCGACACGTAGATGTCGTCCGGTCCGGCGAGATAGTTGGCGTCCGGCGACCGCAGGAAGCCGAAGCCGTCCTGCAGCACCTCGACGACACCCTCGCCGATGATCTCGACGTCGCGGGCCGCCAGCTGCTTGAGGATGGCGAACATCAGCTCCTGCTTGCGCATGGTGCTGGCGTTCTCCACCTCCAGCTCCTCGGCGAAGGCGAGGAGTTCGGTCGGCGACTTGGACTTGAGGTCCTGGAGCTTCAATTGCTGCATGAGGCGGGTCTTTCGGGGGGAAGCATCGGAAACGTCGTCGGATCCAGACGGCCCGGCGACGCGGAATCTTGGGGAGACGAGACATCGCACGGGATACGCGACCGGCCGCGCGATGATCGAAGAGGAAGGGCAGACGGCGGGGCGGCGCTACGGCCGGGCCTCTCACCGCATCGGTCGACGCAAGCGTCGAATGCGGGGTCTGCTTCGGTGGGACGCGACGAAAATAGTCCGCCTCGCCGCATCCCACAAGCCCCTGCGACGGGCAGGTCGGAGGCTCGCTCGCGAATGGGCCGAAATCGTGACCGACCCGCCTCGGATCAGACGAAGGGTTTGACGACGACCAGGATGACGATGGCGATCATCAGCAGGGTCGGCACTTCGTTCATGAAGCGCCAGAAGCGGTGATCGCGCCGGCCCTCGTCGCGGGCGAAATCGGCGACCGCCTTGGCGAGATACCCGTGCACCGCCGAAAGCGCGATCACTCCGGCGAGTTTGGCGTGGAACCAGCCGTCGGCGAGGAACGACATCCGCCAGGCGATCCACAGACCGGCCGCCCACGACACGATCATCGCCGGGTTGATGATGTAGCGCAGCAGCTTGCGCTCCATCACCTTGAACGTCTCCGACGTCTCCGACCCGACGGCGACACCGCAGTGATAGACGAAGAGCCGCGGCAGATAGAGCATGCCGGCCATCCACGAGATGATCGCCACCACGTGCAGCGCCTTCATCCACAGATAGGCACCGTCGCCGAGAACCACGACGAAGAGGCCGATGAGGCCCGCCGTCACCGCCAGGAAGACCACGGCGCGTTTCGTCCGCCGAATCACCTCGTCGTGCGTCGCCGACATCTCGTCACTCCTCAACGCTTCGCCGCGCGGACCCGTTCGACCAGACGGGCGACATTGGCCGGGTCCGCGTCCGGGGTGATGCCGTGGCCGAGGTTGAAGATCAGACGACCTCCGCCCAGCCCTTCGAGCACCCGATCGACACCCTCGTCGAGCGCCCGACCGCCGATCACCACCCGCATCGGATCGAGATTGCCCTGCACCGCCACCTTCGACTGGATACGCTCCCGCGCGAACCCGGCCGGCATGGTCCAGTCGAGACCGACCGCATCGACCTTGGTCTCGTCGATGTAACGCTCCAAAGACGCCTGCGCCCCTTTCGGGAAGCCGATCACCCGAGCCCCCGGATGGATCTCGCGCAGCCCCGCGACGATTCGCTTGGTCGGCTGGATCACCCAGCGCTCGAACTCGTGCTCGTCGAGAACGCCGGCCCAGGTGTCGAAGATCTGCACCGCGTCGGCGCCGCGCCGGATCTGTTCGGCGAGATAGCGGATCGACGAGCGCACCAGCACATCGATCAGCTGCGCGAAGCCGTCCGGGTCGGTCAACGCCGCCCGCCGCGCCGGCGCCTGATCCGGCGTTCCTCGACCGGCGATCATATAGGTCGCCACCGTCCAGGGAGCCCCGCAGAAGCCGAGGAAGGTCGTCTCCTTCGGCAGACCCGCACGGATCATCTCGACCGCCTCGTAGACCGGCCCCAGGCGACGATCGATGCCGTCCGGATCGAGTTCACCGACCCGCGCCAGATCGAGCGGTTCGAGCACCGGCCCTTCGCCCTCCTGGAACGCCACCTTGCGGCCGAGCGCATCGGGGATCACCAGGATGTCGGAGAACAGGATCGCCGCATCGAAGCCGTAGCGCCGGATCGGCTGCAGCGTCACTTCGGTCGCCAGCTTCGGCGTGTAGCAGAGATCGAGGAAGCCACCGGCCTCCGCTCGCGTCGCCCGATACTCCGGCAGATAGCGACCCGCCTGCCGCATCACCCAGATCGGCGGAGGGAAGAGCGCTTCACCCGCCAGCACCTGCAGCACCTTCCGCACGGGAGCGGATCCTTCGGTCGCCGGCGTCGTCACGCACACCCCCTTCTTCAAATCATTCTTCGAATGAAGATTTGTTGAGACTCTTAGGCCGTGGATTACCGGGATCCGCGACGAACCACAATGACTCACGTGAAACATGCCGCCGCACCCCGCCTGTGGACGACGAATCCAGGCCCCGATCCAAACCACCGCGTTAACGCTTTTTCAACCTTGGTTACCAAAGGGTTTACGGCCGACCTCGAAATCGCGCACCTGTGGACCGAGCGTCGATCGATCGTGAGGCGTGTTCCCTTCGTCCCCGTTGTCGTCGGACCCCCTTCTCTCGCCCTTCGTCCTTCGACCCTGTTGATCGTTTTGCACGAAGGGGAGAGAGTTGCCCGGCCGACGCCGATCGACGTGGTTCGTCCACCGTTCACCCTCGGCCTGGGGACAGACCTGTGACGACACAGTCCAACTTCTTCCATCTGCATCTGATTTCGGATTCGACCGGCGAAACGCTGGTGACCGTGGCGCGCGCCGCCGCGGCCCAGTACGAAGCGATCGAGCCGATCGAACACGTCCACCCGTTGATCCGCACCGACCGCCATCTCGACCGCGCCCTGGTCGAGATCGAGCAGTTCCCCGGGATCGTGCTCTACACTCTGGTCAACCGCGATCTCGCCGATCGCCTCGAGCGCTTCTGCCGCGATCAGGGTCTGCCCTGCGTTTCGGTGTTGGCGCCGGTGCTCGACATCTTCCGGTCGTTCCTCAACGTCTCGCAGACCCACCGCGCCGGCGCCCAGCACGCCCTCGATGCCGACTATTTCCGCCGCATCGAAGCGATGAACTTCACCCTCGCCCACGACGACGGCCAATTGCCGCACGACCTCGACGACGCCGACGTCGTCGTCCTCGGCGTGTCGCGCACCTCCAAGACGCCGACCTCGATCTATCTCGCCGGCCGCGGCATCAAGGTCGCCAACATCCCGATCGTCCCCGGCATCGAACCGCCGCCGTCGCTGAAGACGGTCTCCAAGCCGCTGGTCGTCGGCCTCATCGCCAGCCCCGACCGGATCGCTCAGATCCGCGAGAACCGCGTCCTCGCCATGGGATCGAAGAGCTTCGACACCACCTATGTCGACCGCCCGTCGATCGCCATCGAACTGACCCTGATGCGCCGGCTCTGCGCCGACCACGACTGGCCGGTGATCGACGTCACCCGCCGTTCGATCGAAGAGACCGCGGCGGCGATCATCGCCCTGCTGCGCGCTCGCCGCTGACCCCTCCACGACGAAGGCCGCATGACCTCTCTCGTCCTCGCCTCCAAGAGCCCGTCGCGCTCCGCCCTTCTCGCCGGCGCCGGCCTCGCCTTCGCCACCGAACCGTCGAACGTCGACGAGCGGGCCGTCGAAGAACCGCTGCTCGCCGCCGGCGCCGACCCGGGCGCGATCGCCCTGCATCTCGCCGAGGCCAAGGCGCTCGATGTCGCCGCCCGCCGCCCCGGCGCAACGGTGCTCGGCGCCGACCAGACCCTCGGGCTCGGGGCCGAACGTTTCGTCAAACCCGATTCGGTCGCCGAGGCCCGGCTTCACCTCGAGCGTCTGCGCGGTCGCGCCCATCAGCTCCATTCGGCGCTGGTGTTGGCGCGCGACGGCACGGTTCTGTGGCGCCACGTCTCCGTCGCCACGATGACCATGCGCGCCTTCTCCGACGCCTTTCTCGATCGCTATCTCGAGACCGTCGCCGACGAGGTGACCGGCACCGTCGGCTGCTATCGGCTCGAGGGACCGGGCATCCAGCTGTTCGAGGCGATCGACGGCGACTATTTCACCATTCTCGGCTTGCCGCTGTTGCCGCTGCTCGCCGAGCTTCGGAACCAGGGGATCGTCGAGCGATGACCGCAGTCTCCACCGCCGGCCGGCGCGCTTTCGTAGTCGGCTGGCCCATCGCCCAGTCGCGCTCGCCGCTGATCCACGGCCACTGGCTGAAGGTCCACGGCCTCGCCGGCTCCTACGAGAAGCTGGCGGTCCCGCCGGAAGAGATCGAGGCCTTCCTGCGAAACCTGCCGACCTCCGGCTGGGTCGGCGGCAACGTCACCGTGCCCCACAAGGAGGTCGCCTATCGGATCGCCGCCGAAAGGGACGAGGTCGCCGAGGCCATGGGGGCGGTGAACACCCTGTGGATCGATGGTGGACGGATCTGCGCAACCAACACCGACGCGCTCGGTTTCATCGCCAATCTCGACGATCGCGCCGCCGGTTGGGACGCGAACCCCGGCGTCGCCGTGGTGCTGGGGGCGGGCGGAGCGGCGCGCGCCGTCGTCTGGGGACTGATCCGCCGCGGCCACACCGTTCGCGTCGTCAACCGGACGCTCGCCCGCGCCGAGGAGCTGGCCGCCCGTTTCGGACACGGCACCACCGCGCACCGCTTCGACGAAGTGCCCCGCCTCCTCGCCGAGGCCAAGGTGCTGGTCAACACCACCTCGCTCGGCATGACCGGCAAGGACGACCTGACGATCGACCTCGCACCCCTGTCGCCCGATACGCTCGTCACCGACATCGTCTACGTGCCGCTCGTGACTCCGCTCCTCGCCGCCGCCGAGGCACGCGGCCTCAGAACCGTCGACGGTCTCGGCATGCTGCTGCATCAGGCGGTCGGCGGCTTCGAGCGCTGGTTCGGGGTCAGGCCGACGGTCACCGACGAGCTGCGCGCCCTCGTCCTCGCCGACATCGGGTGACGCCATGATCCGTCTCGGCCTCACCGGATCGATCGGCATGGGCAAGTCGACCACCGCGGCCTTCTTCCGCGGCTTCGGCGTGCCGGTGCACGACGCCGACGCCACCGTCCACGCCCTCTATCGCGGCGCCGCGGTCGCGCCGATCGAGGCGGCCTTTCCGGGGACCACCCGCGACGGCGAGGTCGATCGCCCGACGTTGGCCGCCCGCGTCCTCGGCGACGATGCGGCGGTGAAGCGGCTCGAGGCGATCGTCCATCCGCTGGTGCGCGACGCCGAGATCGCCTTCCTCGACAAGGCCCGGGCCGAGGGCCGGCGGGTCGTCGTCCTCGACATCCCGCTGTTGTTCGAGACCGGCAGCGAGACCCGCGTCGACGCCGTCGTCACCGTGACCGCCCCGGCCGAGGTCCAGCGCGCCCGCGTCCTCGCCCGTCCCGGCATGACCGTCGAGAAGTTCGAGCAGATCCTCGCCCGTCAGGTTTCGGACGCCGAGAAGCGCCGCCGCTCGCATTTCCTCGTCGACACCGCCCGCGGTCTCGAACCGGCGCGCCGTCAGGTCGCAGCCGTTCTCGCCGCGTCGGCGGCGATGAACCGTTGAGAACCGGCGACCCGGTCCCCGCCGAGCTTGAAACGGACGCGCCGTCCTGATTCTCTCGGGACCGAACCGCGACGCGGAGAGGGCCCTTGCGCGAGATCGTCTTCGACACCGAAACCACCGGCTTCGACCCGCGCACCGGCGACCGGGTGGTGGAGATCGGCTGCGTCGAGCTGGTCAATCACATCGTCACCGGCCAGACCTTCCACGTCTACCTGAACCCCGAACGGTCGATGCCGCGTGCCGCCTTCGAGGTCCACGGCCTCTCCGACGAGTTCCTCGCCGACAAGCCGAAATTCGCCGAGGTCGCCGCAGAGTTCCTCGCCTTCGTCGGCGAGGCCCGCCTCGTCGCCCACAACGCCGAATTCGACTTCAAGTTCATCAATGCCGAATTCGGCCGCCTCGGTCTGCCGCCGATCGGCCTGGAGCGGATGGTCGATACGCTGGCGCTGGCCAAGCGCAAGCATCCCGCCGGCCCCAATTCGCTCGATGCGTTGTGCTCGCGCTACGGCATCGACAATTCCCGCCGCGACTACCACGGCGCGTTGCTCGACAGCGAGCTTCTCGCCGAGGTCTACGTCGAGCTGATCGGCGGCAAACAGGCCGCCCTCACCCTCGTCACCGCCGACGAACGACGAGGCGGCGCCGGTGCGAAGGCCGCCGGCCGCGCCGCGGCCGGTTCGCGCACCCGCCCCGTCCCGCTCGCCCCCCGCCTGAGCGAGGCCGAACGCACCGCCCACGACGCCTTCGTCGCCAAGATGGGCGAGAGCGCCCTGTGGCGGCACTATGCGGACGAGTAACCCCGGAAATAACCCCGGAAAATGCGAAACCCCGGCGCCCTCCCGCAGGAGCGACGCCGGGGTCACGAACGTGGAACCGCGGTCGACCGATCTCAGTTGACGGTCGGAGCCTCGCCCTGGGCGGCGGCGTTGGCGGCGTTCTGCTGGTAGAGCGCGACGAAGTCGATCGGGTCGAGCATCAGGGGCGGGAAGCCGCCGTTGCGGGTCGCCTCGGCCAGGATCTGCCGAGCGAAGGGGAAGAGCAGGCGCGGGCACTCGATCAGCACGAAGGGATGGAGATGCTCTTCCGGCACGTTCTGGATCCGGAACAGGCCCGCATAGACCAGCTCGACGTTGAACAGCACGGTGTCGCCGACCGTCGCCTTCGCCTCGAGGCGCAGGTCGACGTCGAACTCGGTCTGCGACAGCGGCTGGGCGCCGACGTTGACGTTGATCGCGATCTGCGGCTGGGTCTGCTGCGGGGCGAGCGAGGCCGGAGCGTTCGGGTTCTCGAAGGAGAAGTCCTTCACGTACTGGCCGAGAACGTTGAGGGCGGGGCCGGCGTTGGGATCGATCGCCGACGCGTCGTTTTCGTTGGTCATCGGAAGGTCTCCGTTTTCCGCCCCGGGGGCGGCCGATTGGGTCGCACGCTCGCTAACAGGGATTCCGGCGCCGCACAAGCGTCGAGCCCTTCTGAATCCGACGGACCCTCGCAGTCGGGCCTCGGAGTTGCTAAATAGGCGAAAGGAACGATCCGGCGCTTCGCCGGATGAGGCGTCGCCTCGTCGAAACCGCGACCGCGGACACGAGCGACGCCCTGACGGGACCGGACGGCATGAGCCTCGACATCTACACCATCGTCTTCTTCGCCATCGCCGTGATGATCTTCGTCCGGCTCTACGGCGTCCTCGGACAGAAGACCGGTTCGGAACAGCCTCCCTTCCGGCCGACCGAGAGGAGCGAGACCAACGACGACGGCTCCGCCGGCAACGACAACGTCGTCCAGCTGCCGCGCAACCCGGAAGCCGCCGCGCGCGACCTGCCGCGGCCGACCCCCGAGTTGCCGGCCGACACCCCGCCGGAATCCTCGCTCTCCGCCGCCCTGCGCGCCATCATGGCGGCCGAGCGCGGCTTCGACGTCGGCCGCTTCCTCGACGGCGCCAAGGGCGCCTACGAGATGATCGTCACGTCCTATGCCAGCGGCGATCGCCGCACCCTCAGGAACCTCCTGTCCAAGGAGGTGCTCGACAGCTTCTCCGCCGGCATCGACGAGCGTGAGAAGCGCGGCGAGAAGGTCGAGTTCACCTTCGTCGGTATCGACAAGGCCGATCTCGCCGAAGCGGCGGTGAAGGCCGGCAAGGCGGAGATCACCGTGCGCTTCGCCGCCAAGGTGATCCAGGTCACCCGCAAGGCCGACGGCACGGTGGTGGAGGGCGATCCCGCCCGCCTCACCGATCTCGTCGACGTGTGGACCTTCGCCCGCGACCTCGGAGCCTCCGATCCCAACTGGCGTCTGATCGACACCCGCGCCGTCGACTGACCGCCCCCGTCGGGGCGTCCGCGCTCCCGCGCCGAGGCCCCGCCGATGTCCGAACCCGCCGCCGACCTCGAGCCGCTGACCTTCGCCGATCTGCCAGGCTGGGCCGCGGCGGGACACGCCGCCGCCTTCGCCGCCTTCCGCCGTCAGGCCGCGGTCTGGGGTGAGGCCGGCCCGAAGACCCGTGGTCTCGGCATCGACGGCGCCGCCCTCGCCGCCGCCGGTCGTGCGGCGCTTGAGACGGCCACCCTCGACGATACCGCCGCGCGGGCCTTCTTCGAGGCCCGCTTCACCCCCGCCCGTGTCGTGCCCCGCACCGGCTCGGCCTTCCTCACCGGCTACTACGAACCGGAACTCGACGGATCGCGCCGCCCGACCGCACGCTTCCGTGTGGCCCTCCTCGCCCGTCCCGACGACCTCGTCGACGTCGACGACACGAACCGCCCGCCCGGCCTCGATCCGTCCTACGCCTTCGCCCGCCGCACCGCCGACGGCGCCCTCGTCGCCTCCTTCGATCGCGGCGAGATCGAGGACGGCGCCCTCGCCGGCCGTGGTCTCGAGTTGGTCTTCGTCGAGGATCCGGTCGACGCCTTCTTCGTCCACGTCCAGGGCTCGGCCCGCATCCGTCTCGACGGCGGCTCGGTGATGCGCCTCGCCTATGCCGCCAAGGCCGGCCACCCCTACACCTCGATCGCCAAGGTGCTGATCGCCCGCGGCGTCGCGACCGCGAACGAGATGACCGCCGATGTCCTGCGCGTCTGGCTGAAGGCGAACCCCACCGAGGCGTCGGCCCTGATGCGGACCAACCGCTCCTACGTCTTCTTCGCCGAACAGCCCGATCTCGACCCCGACCTCGGCGCCGTCGCCGCGGCGAAAGTGCAGCTGACGCCGCGCGTCTCGCTCGCCGTCGATCGCACCCTCCATACCTTCGGCACGCCGATCTTCGTCGATGCAGAGCTGCCGCTCGGCGAGGACGGAGAGACGGGGCCCTTCCACCGCCTGATGATCGCCCAGGACACCGGCTCGGCCATCGTCGGTCCGGCGCGCGGCGACGTCTTCGTCGGTCTCGGCGAGACGGCCGGCGGCATCGCCGGGCGCATCCGCCACGTGCCGAACGAGTTCGTCGTGCTGGTCCCACGAGCCGGGGAGGGGGGTCGATGAGTTCCAGCCTCGGCCGCCGCCGCCGCGCCCTCCGCGAAGAGGAACGCCGCCTGTGGGAGAAGGTCGCCGAATCGGTGACGCCGCTCGACCGCGGCGGACGCCGGGATGTCGATCCGGATCCCGCGCCGGAAGCGGTGGTCGCCGCACCCACCCCGCCCGAGCCCGTCGCTCCGCCGGACCCTCGCCCGGCGAAACCGCCCCGCTCCGCCCCGGAACCGGTCGCACCGTCACCGGCCGCCAAGCCGTCGAAGCGTGCCCTCGCCGGCTGGGCCCGCGCCGGGGCGCGTCCGCGCGACGGCGGCGTCGACGCCGTGATGGTGCCGCGCCCGCCGGCGCTGGCGCCGATCGACGATCGCACCCGCCGGCGACTGGTGCGCGGCACGATCGCCGTCGACGAACGCCTCGACCTCCATGGCCTGACCCAGGAAGCCGCCCATTCGGCGCTGCGCCGCTTCCTGGTGACGGCGCGCGATCGCGGCGCCCGCATCGTCCTGGTGATCACCGGCAAGGGAAAACCCGGGGGCAGCGCCTTCGAGATGCACGAACGCGGCGTCCTGCGCCGTTCCGTGCCGCACTGGCTCGCCGATCCGTCGCTGCGCGACGTCGTCGTCGGCTACGAGGAGGCCCATCTCGCCCATGGCGGCGCCGGCGCGGTCTATGTCAGATTGAGACGTCGCCGCGACCGCGGGGAGATCGATCGATGACGCCCTTCGGCGCCAAACTCAGGCAGCTCCGGCGCGAGCGCAACGTCACGGCGAAGGAGATGGCCGCGGCCCTCGGCGTCTCGCCCGCCTATCTCTCGGCACTCGAACTCGGCAAACGCGGCCTGCCGACCTGGTACATGGTCCACCGCATCATCGCCTATTTCAACGTCATCTGGGACGAGGCGGAGGAGCTGCAGCGCCTCGCCGAGGTCTCCGATCCGCGCGTCGTCGTCGACACCGCCGGGCTTCGGCCGGAGGCGACCGAACTCGCCAATCTCCTGGCGCAGCGCATCCGCGGCCTGTCGAAGACCTCCCTCGCCGACCTCACCCACCGCCTCCGCGCCGCCGCCGCCAAGGACGGGGCGTGAGGAGGCCGGACCGACCTTGTCTTCGCTCTCGTGAGAACGGGCTCTTCGAAAGCACGAAGGGCCCGGATCGCTCCGAGCCCTTCGTTCGAAATCCGATCGTTGCAGGCGCTCATACGATGTTCGGATGCTTCCATCCGTACATCGTATTCCGTTCGCTGAAGAAGCTCGTCCGAACAGGAGCTTCCTCAGCGAGTCGAATCCGGCGTCGCGAAGCGATTCGCCGGATTCCTTATCACGTCCCCGCCGGGAACTGCTTCGGCGCCGGGGAGATGGTACGGGCCGTGCCGGCGCCGACCTCGAAGACGGCGAGGCCGCGTTCGGAGGTGCCGTCGGGGCGGAAGCGGAAGAGGCCGGTGACGCCGAGGAAGCCGTTGCGCGACAGCAGCACGTCGTCACGGAACGGCCGGGCGCCGGCGTTGCGGACGAGGCCGGCGGCGAGGAACACCGCTTCGTAGCCGAGCACCGCCAGCGGACCCGAATCCGAGCCGTAGCTCTGGCGGTAGCGATTGCGGAACCCGTCGATGCCGCCGTTGTCGGCGCCGGGGAACCAGCTGCCGGTGAGCGCCGGCGAGGCGAAGGCGGCCGGGTCGTTCAGGCGGCCCGAGCCGAGGATCTTCACCCGGGTCTTGTCGAGCCCGGCCGAATACATCGCCTGCACCACCTGCGCCGCGTTGCCCGCGGCGTCCGGCACGAAGACCGAATCGATCTGCGCCCCGAGCTTGGCGATCGCCGCCGCCTTGGTCTGCATGTCGACCGGATCGCCCTTGTAGCGCTCCACCGCCATGGCGCGGACGCCGGCGCGCGCCGTCTGTTCGCGGAAGGCCGCCTCGACGACCAGCCCGTAGGCGTCGTCCGGCACGATCGCCGCCATCGACCGGCGGTTCTGCGCCGCGGCGTAGGAGACGATGCGCTCGACGTCGGTCGCCGGCAGGAAGCCGATCAGATAGACGCCGCGCGAGGCGACGGAGGTGTCGGTGGTGAAGGTGACGACCGGCACCCCGGCCTGACGCGCCGGACCGGCCGCGCCGCGCGCCGCCACCGCGTTGAGCGGACCGATGATCAGCTGCGCGCCCTCGGCGATCGCCTGAGAGGCCGCCGCCTGGCCGCCCTCGGTGGTGCCGAGATCGTCCTTGACCAGGATCTGCACGTCGGCGCCGGGGAAATCCTTCAGCGCCAGTTCGGCGGCGTTGCGCAGCTGCAGGGCGATGGTCGCCGACTGCCCGCCCGCCGATTTCGGCAGGATCAGAGCGACTTTGACGTTGCCGGTGCCGATCAGGTCGCCGGTCGGCGTCTGTGTCCCGCCCGAGGGGATGAGCCCGCCGCCGAAGGAATCTCCCGTCGAGGTGCTGTTGCAACCGGCGAGGAACAGCGTGGCGCCGAGGGCACCGAGGAGCGATCGGCGGTCGGTGCCGAACGGAGGAAGGTCGCGGGTCAAGGAGAGTTCACCTTCTCGATAGCCGAAATCCGACGCGAATTCCGGCCTCGATCTTGGCCTCGCGCGGCTTTCCTGTCAAAACCGCCTGGGGACGGAGGCACGGCGATCGCACCTCGTCCCGCCCCGGTCGGGTCGGCGGAATCGCGCTTTCGGGCGCATCGAGACACCGGTCCTCCCGCCATTCTCCCGGAACCCCGAACATGACGACACGCGAACCCACCGCTCGATCGCCCGACGAAACCGCCGTCGAAACGTCGGCGCGTAGTTTCCGGGTGAATGCGGCGGAATTCCCGGCGCCGCGCATCACCCCCGGCCTGCACGTCGTCGCGACCCCGATCGGCAACCTCGGCGACGTCACCCTGCGCGCCCTCGAGACGCTCGCCGCGGCCGACGTGATCGCCTGCGAGGATACCCGCGTCACCCGCATTCTCACCGATCGCTATCGCATCCGCACGCCGCTCCTCTCCTACAACGACCACAACGCCGCCGAACGCCGCCCCCACCTCCTCGCCCTCCTCGACGAGGGCAAGGCGGTGGTGCTGGTCTCCGACGCCGGCACGCCGCTGGTCTCCGATCCCGGCTACAAGCTCGTCGCCGAGGCGGTGGCGAACGGCCACCGCGTGGTGCCGATCCCCGGCGCTTCGGCCATGCTCGCCGCGCTCGTCGCCTCGGGCCTGCCCTCCGACGCCTTCCTCTTCGCCGGCTTCCTCGCCACGAAGAGCGAGGCGCGCCGCCGCCGCATCGAGGAACTGGCCCGCGTGCCGGCGACCCTCATCTTCTACGAGAGCCCGCATCGCCTCGCCGACTGCCTCGCCGACCTCGCCGCCGTCCTCGGCGAGACCCGCCCGGCGGTGGTCGCGCGCGAACTCACCAAGCATTTCGAGGAAGTGGTGCGCGGCGACCTCGCCACGCTCGCCCGCGACTTCGCCGCCCGCACCGTCAAGGGCGAGATCGTCGTCCTCGTCGGTCCGCCCGGCGAAGAGACGGCGAGCGAGCTCGATGTCGACGCCATGTTGCGCGCCGCCCTCGCCCGTCAGGCCCCCGGCAAGGCGGTCGCCGAGGTGGCGCGCCTGACCGGCGCCGATCGCAAGGCGCTCTACGAACGGGCGATGGCGCTGAAGGACGAGACGAGGGAGCGGTGATGCGCGAGCGCGGCCTCGACGAACGCCGTCGCGCCGAGAACCTCGGCCTCGCCGCCGAGACCCGCGCCGCCTGGATGCTCCGATTGAAATTCCACAGCATCCTGGCCCGCCGCTTCCGCTGCGGTGCCGGCGAGATCGATCTCGTGGCGCGCCGCGGCCGCACCCTGGTCTTCGTCGAGGTCAAGGCACGCGACACGCTCGAAGCGGCGATCGAGGCGGCGACGCCGCGGGCGCGCTAACGCACCCTCGCCGCGGCCGACGTCTTCGTCGCCCGCAACCCGGCCTTCGCCGATCACGATCGCCGCTTCGACATCGTCGCGGTCCACGCCGCTGGCCGAGGCACCTCGCCGACGCCTTCCGCGGCGACGACCTCGATCTGCCCCGGCGGTGGTGACGGGCCGTCCGCGTGATTCACGTGGAACACTCTTTTCGCCGCGGGGGACCTCCACGGTGTCGCGAGAGTGCGGATCCGACGCCGTGCGAGATGCTTCGAGACGGCGTTCTCCGAACGCCTCGTCAGCATGAGGCGTTTGTTTTCATGATGGAATCTCCCGAGCCTCATCCTGAGGAGCGCGCAGACGCGTCTCGAAGGATCGCGCACGGACGGCGCCCACGCCCTTTCGGACGCTTCGAATTTCCCTTCACGCCGAGATGACCCGTCGCGCCGTTGTCGCTCACCCGCCCGCGCGCTAGAACGGGCGGGCCTCACACCGGAGCTCGCCTGCAGATGACGTTGAACGTCGCCGTTCAGATGGACCACATCGCCTCGATTCGGATCGCCGGCGATTCGACCTTCGCCCTCCTCCTCGAGGCGCAGGCGCGCGGCCACCGTCTGTGGCACTACACCCCCGACCGCTTGGCGCTGCGCGACGGCCGCGTCTTCGCCGCCGTCGAGACGCTGCAGGTGCGCGACGTCGCCGGCGATCATTTCACCCTCGGCGCCGCCGAGCGGGTCGACCTCGCCCGCTTCGACACGATCCTGTTGCGCCAGGACCCGCCCTTCGATCTCCACTACGTCACCACGACGCACTTCCTCGAGCGCATCCACCCGAAGACCCTGGTGGTCAACGATCCGCGGAGCGTCCGCGATGCGCCGGAGAAGATCTTCGTCACCGAATTCCCCGACCTGATGCCGCCGACCCTGATCTCGCGCGACGCCGACGAGATCCGCGCCTTCCGCGCCGAACACCGCGACATCGTCATGAAGCCGCTCTACGGCCACGGCGGCGCGGCGGTCTTCCGGGTGCGCGCCGAGGACGAGAACTTCGGCTCGCTGATGGACATGTTCTCCGCCACCTGGCGCGAACCCTGGGTGATCCAGCGCTACCTCCCCGAGGTCCGCAACGGCGACAAGCGCATCATCCTGGTCGACGGCGAGTTCGCCGGGGCGGTCAATCGCGTGCCGGCGGCCGACGACCTGCGCTCCAACATGGTGCGCGGCGGTCAGGCGGCGGCGACCGATCTGTCCCCGCGCGAACGCGAGATCTGCGAACGCATCGGCCCGTCGTTGCGCGAACGCGGTCTCGTTCTCGTCGGCATCGACGTCATCGGCGACTATCTCACCGAGATCAACGTCACCTCGCCGACCGGCATCCGCGCCATCCGCCGCCTCGGCGGTCCCGACATCGCCGCCCGCGTCTGGGACGTGATCGAGGCGCGTATCGGCCGCAGCTGAGATCGGGGAGAGGGCCATGGGAGAGGGGGCCGAGTTCATGCGGACACGTCGTCACGGCCTCGCGGCTCTCGCCCTTGCGCTCCTCGTCGTCGCCACCCCGGCCGTGGCGGCGGGCAGACGCTTCGCCGTCGTCGTGCCGACCGTCGCCAACGCCTTCTACGACGCCGTGGCGGAGGGTTGCCGCGCTCGCGCCGCCACCTATCCCGAGACGACCTGCGTCGTCCTCGGGCCCGGCGGTGAGGAGAAGCGCAACCAGGGTGAGATCCTGAAGGATCTCGTCGCCGAGAAATTCGACGGCATCGCCGTCTCGCCGGCTCGCCTCGACGAGGTGACCCCGGCGCTGACCGCGGCGAAGGCCGCCGGCATCCCCGTCGTCGCCTTCGACGCCGACCTGCCAGAGACCCTGCGCGCCGCCTTCGTCGGCACCAACGCCCGCGACTTCGGCCGGGCTCTCGGCTCGTCGCTGCGCCGCTGGAAGCCGGCCGGCGGTCGCTATGCCCTGATCTCCGGCGATGCCTCGGTCACGGCGCTGTCCGATCGCGTCGCCGGCGTTCGCGACGCGCTCGGCGCCGGCTGGACGGAGATCGAAGGATCGCCGGCGATCACCACCGGCGAAGCCCGCTCCGCCGCCGGTCTCGTCGATCGCTTCCTCCTCGATCATGCCGATCTCGACGCGGTGATCTCGGTCGGTGCCTGGCCGCTCCTCGACGAAGTCACCTGGCGCGACATCGCCGCCCGCCACAAGGAGCGCTTCGACCGCGCCAAGGTGGTGATCGTCGTCGCCGACGCCCTGCCGCTGGAGCGCCAGCTGGTCCGCGAAGGCCTCGGCCACGTGCTGGTCGGCCAGCGCCCTGCCGACATGGGTGCCCGCCTCGCCGAGGTGCTCGACGCGCTCGCCGCCAAGCGCCGGGCCCCCGACATCGTCTACGTCGGCTTCGAGGTCCTGACCCGCCGCGATCTGATCGCCGAACCGCAGTGACGGCGACCCGCGGCGCCGGCGATCCGGCTCCGTTCTCGCGGCACAACCGAATGCAACCGGAATGCAGCGCCATGGTTGCACAAGTTCTCGGAATGTTCTATGAACATACCGGAGAGGTTCGGGCACGGGGCGTGTCATGGTCGCGCGGGTCACCACGGTCGCATTCCAGGGCATCGAGGCGGTGCCGGTCGACGTCCAGGTGCAGATCACCTCGGGCAATCCCTGTTTCGCCCTGGTCGGCCTGCCCGACAAGACGGTCGGCGAGAGCCGCGAGCGCATCCGCGCCGCCCTCCACGCCTCCGGTCTGGCGCTCCCCCAGCGCCGCATCACCGTCAATCTCGCCCCCGCCGACCTGCCCAAGGAGGGCAGCCACTACGACCTGCCGATCGCGCTGGCCATCCTGGCGGCGATCGGCGCCATGCCCGGCGATCAGCTGATGGACTGGGTGGGGTTCGGCGAACTGTCGCTCGACGGCACCATCGCCCCGGTGGCCGGCGTGCTGCCCGCCGCGATCGGCGCCGCGACCATGGACAAGGGCCTGATCTGCCCCGCCGATTCGGGCGGCGAGGCGGCCTGGGCGAGCCCCGATCTCGCCATCGTCGCCGGCCGCAGCCTCGTCCAGCTCGCCAACCACTTCAAGGGAACCCAGGTGATCTCGCGGCCGAGCCCGAAGATCCGCGAGGCGACGGCGGTGCTGCCCGACCTCGTCGACGTGAAGGGCCAGGAGACCGCCAAGCGCGCCCTCGAGATCGCCGCAGCCGGCGGTCACAATCTGCTGATGGTCGGCCCGCCCGGGTCGGGCAAGTCGATGTTGGCGTCCCGCCTGCCGTCGATTCTGCCGCCGCTCGCGCCACGCGAGTTGCTCGAGGTGTCGATGATCGCCTCGATCGCCGGCGAACTCGCCGACGGCCGCCTCTCCGATCGTCGCCCCTTCCGCGCTCCCCACCATTCCGCCTCGATGGCGGCGCTGGTCGGCGGCGGCCTCCGCGCCCGTCCCGGCGAGGTGTCGCTCGCCCACAACGGCGTGCTCTTCCTCGACGAACTGCCCGAGTTCAATCCGCAGGTGCTCGACAGCCTGCGCCAGCCGCTCGAATCGGGCGAGGTGGTCATCGCCCGCGCCAATCATCGGGTGAGCTATCCCGCCCGCATCCAGCTCGTCGCCGCCATGAACCCCTGCCGTTGCGGCCATGCCGGCGACCCCGGATACACCTGTCGGCGCGGCAATCGCTGCGCGGCGGACTATCAGGAGCGTATCTCCGGCCCGCTCCTCGACCGCATCGACCTGCGCGTCGAGGTCGCCGCCGTCACCGCCGCCGATCTGGTACTGCCGCCGCCGAGCGAAGGCTCGCGCGAGGTCGCCGCCCGTGTCGCCGCGGCGCGGGGCCGCCAGAGCGCTCGTTTCGCCGCCCTCGGCCTCGATCGGGTGCGCACCAACGCCGACATGTCGGCCTCGTTGGTGGACGAGATCGTACGTCCCGATTGCCTCGGCGCGGCGCTGCTCGCCGACGCCGCCGACAAGTTGCGTCTCTCCGCCCGCGCCTATCACCGCGTCCTCAAGGTCGCCCGCACCCTCGCCGATCTCGACGCCTCCGACCACGTCGGCCGCATCCACCTCGCCGAGGCACTGAGCTACCGCAGCTGCGGCAATCGCCTGGCGCTCGCCGCCTGACGAGAGATCCGACCGGCCCCTACGGATCTCGCCGCCCGTCCACTGAGCGAGCCCTGTCCGAACGGCGGCGTTTCGACGAGACGGATCCGCGTCGCCGGAAAACGTCGTCGTCGATGCGTCGATCGCGGCGGCGGACGACATCGCCGACGAGAGGCTCCGCCGTGCCGAGACCGGCAGCCGGGACGAGAACGGTCACGCCCCGCCCGACGGCGTCTCCGCGCCGTCGCCGCCGTCAAGTCTTTCGCAACTCCGATCTCCTATCGTGCGGATCGGAGCGAGCCGATCCGCGAGGACCGGTCCGCCTCTCCTCGCGATCGATCCGCCCGCCTCGGGCGAACGGATCGGCGCCGGATCGGGAGCCGACATGGGCGATGGGAAGATCGGTCGTCGAACCGACGATCGCAACGCGACGGCAGCGGACGAGACCGCCCACGGCGACACCGGCGGGGGGGCCCCGCGCGCCCCCGCCCGGCCCCGCCCGCCCGTCCCCCCCACCCGCGGCCACGCCCCGCCCCCCGCCTTCTCCCTGTTTGCCGCCCCCGGCCTTCTCTCCGGCGCCCCCCATGCCGCGACCCTCTCCCTCGCCCTGACCCTGGCCGTCGCCGTCGTCGCCGTCCTGCGCTTCCTTCCCACCGCGGAGGAGGCGGTCGCCGAGCCGGCGACGCAGGATGTCGACGCCGCTGTCGCCGCCCGCGCTCGCGCCGAGGCGGAGAGCGCCGCCAAGTCGCGCCTCCTCGCCACCGCCGGCCACGAGATCCGCACGCCGCTGCACGGCATCGTCGGCATGGCCGATCTCCTCGCCGACACGCCGCTGACCCCGGAGCAGAGCGCCTATGTGCGCGCCGTCCGCACCTCCGGTACGGCGCTTCTCGGCCTCGTCGACGACGTGCTCGACCTCACCCGCGTCGAGGCCGGCCGTCTCGCCCCGACCCCCGAGCCGATCGACCTGCAGGCGCTCGTCGAAGACGTCGTCGAGCTGATGGCGCCGCGCGCTCACGGCAAGGGTCTCGAACTCGCCTCGATCGTCGCCCCCGGCCTGCCCAAGCGGGTCGAGGCCGATCCGATCCTGCTGCGTCAGGTGCTGATCAATCTCGCCGGCAACGCGGTGAAATACACCGCCGCCGGCGGCGTCGCCGTCGAAGTCGAGCCCGCCTCCGGTCCGGCGGGCGCCGGCCGCATCGCCTTCCGCGTCCGCGACACCGGCGTCGGCATCGCCGCCGCCGACGCCGAGCGGATCTTCGCCGAATTCGAACGCGCCGCCCCCGGCACCGACCCGCGCGGCGGCGGCACCGGCCTCGGCCTCGCCATCGCCCGCTCGATCGTCGAGCGCATGGGCGGCGATCTCCGTCTGGAGAGCCGCCCCGGCGAGGGTTCGGTGTTCTTCTTCGATCTGCGCCTGCCCGCGGTCGAGAGCCGCGAACCCGGGTCCGCCCCGCTCGCCGGCCGCCGCCTCGCCCTGGTCTCGGCCGGCGTGGTCGAACCGCCGCTGTTGGTGCGCCGGCTCCACGCCCTCGGCGCCGAGGCCGTCCTGGTCGCCGAACCGAGCGCCCTCGATCCGACCGAGCGCTTCGACGTCGTCCTCGTCGACGGCGACGATCGCGCCGCCGAACATCTCGCCGCCCTGCGTGCCGGCTTGGCGTTCGCCCCCCCGGCGGTGGTGCTGATCACCCCGACCGACCGAGCCCGCCTCGCCGAATGGCGCCGCGCCGGTTTCGCCGGACATCTGATCAAGCCGGTGCGCGCCGCCTCGCTGGCGCGGGTCGTCGCTGCGCTCGGTGCCGGCGAAGGTCTCGAAGAGCCCGCCGCTGCGGCCGGAGCGCCGCGAACCGCGCCGACCGGCGGCCTCGACCTGCTGCTCGCCGACGACAACGAGATCAACGCCCTGCTCGGTCGTGCCCTGCTCGAGAACCTCGGCCATCGCGCCACCGTCGTCGCCGACGGCGCCGCCGCGGTCGCCGCGGTCGCCGAGGCGCGCGACCGCGGCCGCCCCTTCGCCGGTGTGCTGATGGACCTCCACATGCCCGGCATGGACGGCTTCTCGGCGATCCGCGCCCTGCGCCTCGCCGAGGTCGGTGACGACCATCGCCTCGGCATCGTCGCCCTGACCGCCGACGGCACCCCCGCCGCGGCGATGCGCGCCGGCGCCGCCGGCGCCG
>CALMYM010000012.1 GCA_937873675.1 uncultured Alphaproteobacteria bacterium
GTAGGCGGTGGGGGCGTCGGGCGGCAGCGGCGAGGCCTCGGCGGCGATGATCGGCGAGCCGTCGTAGCGGGCGCCGAGGGTGAAGCCGGGGATGTCGAATTCGGCGCGGACGTGGCCGAGCAGATAGGCGCCGGCGCGGCGGCGGGCGGCTTCGCCTGCCGGCCCGTCCTCCTCGATCGCCGGGCTCGGGCGATAGAGGCCGATCGACTCGGCGAAGCGGCGGGCGAAACCGGTGTTGCGCAGGCCGATCGGCCGACGCTCGCTCTCGTAGGAGTCGAGAAGTGCGGCGGGTGCCGTGCCACGGATCACCGCGGCGAGCTTCCAGCCGAGATTGACGGCATCCTCGATCGCGGTGTTGTAGCCCATGCCGCCGGTCGGGGTGAAGAGGTGCACCGCGTCGCCGCCGAGGAACACCCGACCTTTGCGATAGCGGTCGGCGACCAGCATGCGCCCGGCGATCCAGGCGTCGCGGGAGAGCACCTCGACCGGCACGTCGCGGCCCATGCACTGGGTGAACAGCGCCACCGCGTCGGCGTCGGTCATGCCCTCGGCGGTCTCGCCCGGGCGCAGCTGGGTGTGGAAGGCGAATTCGCCCTTGCCGTCGACGGCGCCCATCACGGCGCGGCGTTGATTGTTGAAGGCCCAGTACTGCCACGCGGGGCGATGCGGACAGGCCTCGTAGAAACTCGGAACCCTGAGATAGAGCGCCAACATGCTGCCGCCCATGAAGTCGCGTTCGGCGGCGCCCTCCCCTTCGTAGACGAAGCCGAGCTCGCGGCGGACGAAACTGTGCGGGCCGTCGGCCCCGACCATGTAGAGCGCCGCGATGCGGGAGGTCGTGCCGCCGCCGACCGCTTCGACCTCGGCCTCGATGCCGGTCGCGGTCTCACGGAAGCCGACGAGCCGATGGCCGTAACGGATCGAGATGCCGGGGAGCGCGTCGGATTGGCGGCGCATCTCCGCCTCGACGAACTTCTGCGACGCCCGGTGTGCCGGCTCTGCCGAGGAGTAGGAGCGGCCACCCAGCCTCACCGCCCGCGCCGCCTCGTCGGAGCTCGGCATCTCGTGACGCGCCAGTTCGTGGGTGGCGAAGCGGGTGAAGTAGGCGACGTCGGTCGGATGGTCGCCGGGCAGACCCCGGGCGCGGATCTCCTCGACGAAGCCGAGCCGGCGGAAATGCTCCATGGTGCGGGCCTGGGTGGCGTTGGCCTGCGGATTGAAGGCGGTGGAGGGCTTCTGATCCACCAGGATCGCCGCCACACCGCGGCGACCGAGCTCGTTCGCCAGCATCAGGCCGCAGGGTCCACCCCCGACGATCAGCACGTCCGTCGTTTCCACGTTCATCGGTCCAGGCTCCAGGCGCGTCGGCGGGCATTCAGCGGTCGAGTTCGGAGTTGTCGATCAGCCAGGGCGGCGGGTTCGGGCCCCAGATGTAGAAACTGTCCTCGGGTGGATTGTCGGCCGCCTGCCAATCGAAGTCGGCCGGGATGTAGTCGATGTCGGCGGAGTACTCCGAGAGGCTCCCCCAGGGATCGCGGACGTAGTGGAAATAGTTGGAGCCGAGGACGTGGCGACCGAGGCCCCAGCCCTCGGTGTAGCCCTTGTCGGCCATGTGCATGGCACCGAGGCCGATGTCGTGGATCGAGCCGACGTCCCAGCTCAGGTGATGCAGGCCCGGACCGCCCGATTTGGCGAGCGCCACCATGTGATGATCGGAGCCGTGGATGCCGTGCATGAAGGCGACGCCTTCGCCGGAGCGGTCGGAGAGCCGCAGGCCCAGCACCCGCTCGTAGAAGGCGATCGAGCCGAGCACGTCCGTGGTGAAGATCAGGATGTGGGAGAGCCGTCGCGGGTGGACCCGCGGGGCGTTGCGACGGGACTCGGCGCCCTGCCCGCCGGGACCGACGCTCGCCACGTCGAAGGCCGACTTCTCGGCGGGCGACGACTTCTCGGCGACACGGATCTCCATCGCCATGCCGTCCGGGTTGAGGAACCACAATCCGTTCGATCCGACGCCGGGCGGCGGATCGATGCGTTTCACCCCCTGGGCCTCGAGGCGCCGGCGGAAGCCGTCGAAATCCCGCTCGTAGGCACCGAAGGAGAGATGCGAGAGCTGCTTTCTCCGTCCCGGGACGACCTCGCCCCAGCGATGGCCGTGGCCGAAGGTGTGGAGGCCGAGCGCCTCGCCCTCCTCCCGCACATCGAGGCCGAAGGCGGAATAGAAGTCCTGCGCCGGGCCGAGGTCCGGCACGATCAGGCGAAAGCCGTCGATCGAATGCACCCCGAGTTCGCCCGGGCGCCCGGGCGCGACGTATCGTCCGCGGATCTCGGTCACTGGATCCTCCCTGAATTTCGTCCCGTCGTGCGGGCTTCTCTCACGCCGGCCGGATCGTCCGCCCGGTCGTCTCTTCCCGCCCCGCCGGCGGGGCTCAGCCGACCTCGTCGACGACGCGGTTGGCGAGGATGCCGAGGCCCTCGATCTCGACCTCGCAGAGGTCGCCGGGCTTCATCCACAAGGGCGGCTTGCGCGCCGCGCCGACGCCCGACGGCGTGCCGGTGACGATCAGATCGCCGGGCTCGAGGGTGATGCCTTCGGAGATGATGGCGATCAGCGAGGCGACGTCGAAGATCAGGTCGTCGGTCGAGGCGTGTTGGACGACGGCGCCGTTCAACCGCGTCTCGAGCGTCAGCCCGCGGCCGCCGGGCGGCAGTTCGTCGGCGGTGACGACGAGCGGACCGAAAGCGCCGGTCGCGTCGAAGTTCTTGCCCATCGTCCACTGCGGCGACTTGAACTGGTAGTCGCGCACCGAGACGTCGTTGAAGATCGACCAGCCGAAGACGTGGTCGAGCGCCGTGTCGCGCGGAATGTGTCGCCCGCCCCTGCCGATGATCGCCACCAGCTCGCCCTCGTAGTCGAACCGATCGGAGACCTTCGGCCGCACCACCGGGGCACCGTGGCCGACGAGCGTGGTGGAGAAGCGGGCGAAGAGAGTCGGATAGTTCGGCTGCTCGAGGCCGCTCTCGGCGGTGTGGTCGGCATAGTTGAGGCCGACGCAGACGATCTTGCCGGGCCGGGCGAGCGGCGGCAGCCATTCGACCGCGCCGGGATCGATCTCGCCGCCTGCGGCGAGCTTCGCGGCGACGGCGGCGCGACCGGCGGTGTCCGTCCCGATCAACGTCTCGATGCCACCGGGGTATCCGGCATCGGTGTCGTGCAGACCGCGATGAACCCCGTTCGCGTCGACGATCGCCATGCCGCGTCCCGCCGCGTCCCGGAAAACTCCCACCCGCATCGTTCGTTTCCTCGTTTTCGATTGCGTCTTTTCGCCATACGCAATTTACCGAGGTCGACGATGATCGATAGTGACCAGATTGATCCGATTGATACCGAAAACGTATCGGTTAGAGTGGACCCATGAAGCTCACCCAGCTGCGCGACATCACCGCCATCGCCGAGCACGGCAGCCTGCGCGCCGCCGCCCGTCATCTCGGCCTCGCCCAGCCGGCGCTGACCCGCAGCGTCCACGATCTCGAGCACGAGCTCGGGGCCGCCCTGTTCGAGCGGCGCGCGCGCGGCGTGGTGCCGACACCGGTCGGTGCGGCCTTCGTCGCCCGCGCCCGCGCGATTCTCGCCGACGTCGAGCGGGCGCGTCTGGAGGCCGAGGAGATCGGGGGCGCCGGTACCGGCAACGTGGTGGTCGGACTGTCGGTGGCGGCCCATCTCGCCCTGTTGCCGCGCGCCGTTCCGCGCTTCCGCACCCGCTATCCGCTGGCGCGACTGAGTCTCGTCGAAGGGTTCTTCCCGGCGCTCGAGGGCGAGTTGAAGGAAGGCGAGATGGACTTCTGGGTCGGCCCCGAACCGGAGCGGGAGCCCTCGCCCGATCTCGTCGTCGAACGGCTCCTCGACAACACCCGGGTGGTGATCGGTCGCGCCGGCCACCCGCTCGCCGGCGCGACCTCGCTCGCAGAGTTGACCGAGGCGGAATGGGTGACCACGTCGATCACCCATCGCGCGGCGGAAGAACTCGGCACGCTCTTCACCACGCACGGGCTGCCGACGCCGCGGCTGGGCATGCAGACGCGCTCGGCGCTGAGCATCTTCATGGCCATCCTGTGCTCCGACGCGCTCGGCATGCTGCCGGTGCAGGTCGCCGAATACGCCACCGGGACCGGCCTTCTCGTCCGTGTGCCCGTGCGCGAGATCCTGCCGGCGCCGACGATCGTCATGGTTCGACGTGCCGGCCTCACCCTGACGCCCGCCGCGCAATGGTTCTGCGACTGCTGCACGGCCGCGGCGCAGGCGGCGATCACGGTCCCGAAGGTCTGATATCGAACTGACGACGTTTCGACCTCTTCGAAACTTCGTCAGTGAAGGCAAGCCCGAACGGGCGTCGGCCGGTCAGGCCGTAATGC
>CALMYM010000013.1 GCA_937873675.1 uncultured Alphaproteobacteria bacterium
GACTACGTCATCGGCCAGGATCACGCCAAGAAGGTGCTGTCGGTCGCCGTCCACAATCACTACAAGCGGCTGAACCACGCCTCGAAGAACAACGACGTCGAGTTGGCGAAGTCGAACGTCCTGCTGATCGGTCCGACCGGTACGGGTAAGACGCTGCTCGCGCAGACGCTCGCCCGCATCCTCGACGTGCCGTTCACGATGTCCGACGCGACGACGCTGACCGAAGCCGGTTACGTCGGCGAGGACGTCGAGAACATCATCCTCAAGCTGCTGCAGTCGGCCGACTACAACGTCGAGCGGGCGCAGCGCGGCATCGTCTACATCGACGAGGTCGACAAGATCAGCCGCAAGTCCGACAACCCGTCGATCACCCGCGACGTGTCGGGCGAGGGCGTGCAGCAGGCGCTCCTCAAGATCATGGAAGGCACGGTCGCGTCGGTGCCGCCGCAGGGTGGTCGCAAGCACCCGCAGCAGGAGTTCCTGCAGGTCGACACGACCAACATCCTGTTCATCGTCGGCGGCGCCTTCGCCGGCCTCGACCGCATCATCTCCGACCGCGGCCGCGGCACCTCGATCGGCTTCAAGGCCAAGGTGCAGGCGCCGGAAGACCGCCGCACCGGCGCGATCTTCCGCGAGGTCGAGCCCGAGGATCTGGTCAAGTTCGGCCTTATCCCCGAATTCATCGGCCGTCTGCCGATCATCGCGACGCTGGAGGACCTCGACGAGGCCGCGCTGGTCGAGATCCTGACCGCGCCGAAGAACGCGCTCGCCCGCCAGTATCAGCGCCTGTTCGAGATGGAGGGTGTCGAGCTCGTCTTCCACGAGGACGCGCTGAAGGCGATCGCCCGCAAGGCGATCGAGCGCAAGACCGGCGCGCGCGGCCTGCGTTCGATCCTCGAAGGCATCCTGCTCGAGACCATGTTCGAGCTGCCGGGCCTCAAGGGCGTCAAGGAGATCGTCATCTCTCCCGAGGTGGTCACCGGCAACGCCCGTCCGCTCTACACCTACGAGGACGAGGCGGAAGCCGCCACCTCGGCCTGACCTCGGTGCGGCGACGGATCGTATCCCCAACCGGCGAAGGCCCGGCTCCGACGAGGAGCCGGGCCTTCGCTTCGTTCGCGACCGCGTTGCATCGCGGTGCATCCCTCGACTAGGGTCGGAACGTCATGTCGTCGCCCAAGCGTTCCGCACGGTTCGATCCCGCCTATCTCGCCTTCCTCGAGGAACGTCTGCCGTCGTTGCAGGCGAAGAGGATTCCGTGGTGGCAGCGCCGTTTCCGCGGCAAGCGGGAGACGCTTCACTACTGTCTGCGACGGGCGCCGATCGATCCGACCGGGCTGATTCTCGAGTTCGGCGTGTTTCGCGGAGCGTCGATCCGGATGATCGCGCGGCGCCTTCGCCATCGGCCGATCTTCGGCTTCGATTCCTTCGAAGGCTTTCCCGACGACGGTCGCCGTGACTGGAAGGTCGACTTCTCCACCGGCGGTCGCCTGCCGAAGGTCCCGGCCGAGGTCACCCTGGTGAAGGGTTATTTCGACGCGACCCTACCCGACTTCGTCGCGGCCCATCCCGGCGAGACCATCGCCCTGCTGCACATCGACTGCGACATCTATTCCTCGACGAAGACGATCCTCGACCAGTGCAGGGCGATGATCCGCCCGGGCTGCGTGATCGTCTTCGACGAATTGCTCCATTACAACGGCTTCCTGGCCAACGAGATGTTGGCGTTCTGGGAGTTCCTCCGCGATACCGGCGCCGAGTTCGAATGGGTCGCCACCGCCGGGCGGGTCATGACGCTCGCCGAATTCCGCGATCGGACGAATCCCCGCCGGGCGGCGCTCGGCAAGATGGCCGACTGGCGCAAGGCCGGTTACGACCCCTCGGTGGCCGTCCGCATCACCCGGATGCCGTGAAGCGGGAACGGTGGCGACGACTCGCGCCGCTCGAGATCGCACGTCGCCGTGCGCGGGTCGCGGTCGGCGCCGCCGGCGCGTCGCCCCGATATTCCGGCTGCCCGCTCAACCGATTGACGGTGCGAGAGGAATCCCGTCGCGTTGATCGCCTGGGCGGTCGCTCGTGCCACGCCTTGACTTGCCCCGCTCGGGTAGCCACCTAATGGGAGAACGAGACGGTCACGTGAGATCTCGTCGTCATGCCCTCGAGGGGGTGATCGACGGGAGGCTCGGGCGGTCGCGGCGCGACGGGGAGGGATGTCCCTGCCGATCGGCGCCGGGTCCGGGGACGGTCGCGATCCGACGCCGCCCCGGGGCATGTGTCTTGCACGGGATCCACGGCGACGAGGCGAGAGAGGACTTTTGAATGACCGTCGAGAACCTGCCGGAAGTGACCGAGGCGCCGCGGGACGACATCTACGCCGTCCTGCCGTTGCGCGACATCGTCGTCTTCCCCCACATGATCGTGCCCCTGTTCGTCGGCCGCGAGAAGTCGATCCGCGCGCTCGAGCAGGTGATGAAGGCCGACAAGCAGATCCTGCTGGCGACCCAGAAGAACGCCGCGGACGACGATCCGTCGACCGATCAGATCTACCGCATCGGTACGCTGGCGAGCGTCCTGCAGCTCCTCAAGCTGCCCGACGGCACCGTCAAGGTGCTGGTCGAGGGTGCGTCGCGCGCCGAGGTCGTCGAATTCGTCGAGAACTCCGACATCTTCGAGGCGCGCGCCCGCGTCGTCGCCGAAGAGGTGGGCCCGCAGGTCGAGATGGAGGCACTCGCCCGCTCGGTCGTCTCGGAGTTCGAGAACTACGTCAAGCTGAACAAGAAGGTGTCGCCGGAGGTCCTGGGCACGGTGACCCAGATCACCGACCACTCCAAGCTGGCCGACACCGTCGCCTCGCATCTCGCGGTGAAGATCCCCGAGAAGCAGGAGCTTCTCGCCATCACCTCGGTCGGTGCGCGGCTGGAGAAGGTGCTCGGCTTCATGGAGAGCGAGATCTCGGTCCTCCAGGTCGAGAAGCGCATCCGCTCGCGCGTCAAGCGCCAGATGGAGAAGACACAGCGCGAGTACTATCTCAACGAGCAGATCAAGGCGATCCAGAAGGAGCTGGGCGACAACGAGGAGGGCCGCGACGAGCTGGCCGAACTCGAGGAGCGGATCGCCAAGACCAAGCTGTCGAAGGAAGCCCGCGAGAAGGCGACCGGCGAGCTGAAGAAGCTGCGCCAGATGTCGCCGATGTCGGCGGAAGCCACCGTCGTGCGCAACTATCTCGACTGGCTGCTCGGCATCCCGTGGTCGAAGAAGTCGAAGCTCAAGCAGGACCTGAACAACGCTCAGGAGGTGCTCGATCACGACCACTACGGCCTCGACAAGGTCAAGGAGCGCATCGTCGAGTATCTCGCGGTGCAGGCCCGCGCCAACAAGCTGAAGGGGCCGATCCTCTGCCTCGTCGGCCCTCCGGGCGTCGGCAAGACCTCTCTCGGCAAGTCGATCGCCAAGGCGACGGGCCGTGAGTTCGTGCGCGTGTCGCTCGGCGGCGTGCGTGACGAGGCCGAGATCCGTGGTCACCGCCGCACCTACATCGGCTCCATGCCGAGCAAGGTGATCCAGGGCATGAAC
>CALMYM010000014.1 GCA_937873675.1 uncultured Alphaproteobacteria bacterium
CGTCACCCGCCCGGCTTCGACCAGCAACCGGTCGACCCGGTGGCGGAAGCGGAAGGTGAGCCGGCCGCTCGCCTCGTGTTCGATCGCCCGCCTCTCGAAGATCTCGACCAGCCCCGGCCCCGTCCCCCAGGTGACGTGGAAGCGCGGCACCGAGTTGCCGTGGCCGGAAGCCGAGGAGCCGCCGCGTTCGGCCCAGCCGACGACCGGGAAGATGCGGTGACCCATGGCGCGCAGCCACGCGCGCTTCTCCCCGGCGGCGAACTCGACATAGGCCCGCGCCCAGCGCATCGGCCAATGGTCCTCGTCGCGGTCGAAGCCGGCGGTGCCGAGCCAGTCCTGCCAAGCGAGATCGAAGCCGTCGCGGACGCGCAGGCGGCGCTGTTCGGGACTGTCGACCAGGAAGAGGCCGCCGAGCGACCAGAACGCCTGCCCGCCGAGATTGGCGCGGCTCTCCTGATCGACCACGATCACGCGGCGGCCGGCATCCGCCGCCTCGCAGGCCGCGACGAGCCCCGCCAGCCCCGCACCGACCACCACGACGTCCGTCGTCTCCACCATCGGCCCCTCCCCGAAGGTGTCACGATCGCATCACCGCTTCTCGAAGACCACCACCGCTTCGACGTGATGCGACCACAGGAACTGATCGATCGGCGTCACCACGCTCATGCGCCAGCCGGCGTCGACGAGATAGCGCGCGTCGCGCGCCAGCGTCGCCGGATTGCACGACACCGCGACGATCACCGGCACGCTCGACTTGGCCAGTTCCTTGACCTGCGGCGCGGCGCCGTCGCGCGGCGGGTCGAACACCACCGCGTCGTAGCCGGAGAGTTCCTTGGCCATCAGCGGCCGGCGATAGAGGTCGCGCGCCTCGACCGTCACCGGCTTCAGGCCCTGGGTGTGGCGCGCCGCATAGGACAGCGCCTCGAGCGCCGGCTTGTCGTTCTCCACCGCGTGGACCTGGGCGAGGCGCGACAGGCGCAACGCGAAGGTGCCGCAGCCGGCGAAGAGATCGGCGACCCGCGCCGGCCCCTTGGCCTTCTTCGGTCGCGCCGCGAGCGCCGCCGCCACCGCCGCCTCGACCAGCCCCGCCATCGCTTCTTCGGCCGCCGCCACCGCCTGGATGAAGGCGCCCGGCGGCGGCATCACCGCGATCCCGCCGAAGCGGATCACCGGCGGATGCGCCTCGACCACGATCTCGCGGCCGACCGAGAAGCGGGCGAAGCCGAGATCGAGTGCCTGGGCGATCGCCTGCTGGCGCCGCTCCGGCGGCAGTTCCGCTTCGCCGACCGAGACGTCGAGCCCGGTCTCGGTGTCGAGCACCGTGAAGATCGCCCCCTTCGCCCCGAAGGTCAGGAGATGCGAGATCTTGATCAGCTTCGGCAGGCTGGCGCGGATGCGCGGGGTGATCACCAGACAGCCGTCGGCCTCCACCACCGTGTGGGAGAGGCGCTCGCGGAACCCCGCCACCGGCGCGCCGGTCCGCCGCTGCACCGCGATCACCGCCCGCCGCCGGCTCGCCGGCCCGGTGGCGACGCAGTCGCCGAGCTCGATCTCGAGCCCGCGATCGAGGAAGGCTTCGAGGATCTGGTGGCGCTTCCAGGCGAGATAGGCGTGTTCGCCCCAGTGCTGCAGCGAGCAGCCGCCGCAGCGGTCGTAGACCGGACAGGCCGGCTCGACCCGATCCGGGCTGGCGTGGAGGATCTCCTCGATCCGCCCGCGTTCGTTGACGCCTTCGCCGGAGATGGTGACGCGCACCGTCTCGCCCGGCAGCGCCCCGCCGACGAACAGCCGCTTCTCGCCGGCTTCGGTCTCGAACACGGCGACGCCGTCGCCCTTGTGGGCGATGTCGCTGATGGTGACCGTCTCCGTCGCGGGAGCGGTCGGGTGGGAGGTTTCTTCGCGGTCCATCATCCGCTTCTGCCCCAACCGGGCGGTGAATGCGAGCGGAAAGCGGGCTCATATCATCGGCCATTGGAAATGACCGATGATATTCCTGACGCGAATTTCTGATGCCTCTGACGCAAATGAGAAATTCGCGTGTGTTCAAAGGCCGGGTGCGTCAGCACCTTCGGCCTTTGGTATCACGCCTCGCGCTTTGCGGGCGGCCAGCACCCATTCCTGATTGCCGTCGCCCCCGGCGATCGCCGCCGGGGCCCGGCCGATCGGCGTCCAGCCATGGCCGACGAGCATCGCCTCGATGCGATCGATCGCCGCGATCGCCTGCGCCGCGTCGCGGACGATGCCGCCCTTGCCGATGTGGTCGCGCCCGACCTCGAACTGCGGCTTGACCAGGAAGACGCCGACGGCGCCGGGTGCGGCGAGGTCGAGGGCAGGGGGGAGCGCCAGGGTGAGCGAGATGAACGAGACGTCGGCGACGACGAAGTCGGGCGCGGCGGGAAGATGCGCGGCCGAGAGGTCGCGGGCGTTGAGCCCCTCGATCGCCACGACGCGCGGGTCCTTCGCCACCACCTCCGCCAACTGTCCGTGGCCGACGTCGATGGCGGTGACCCGCGTCGCGCCGCGCGCCAGGAGCACCTGGGTGAAGCCGCCGGTCGAGGCCCCGACGTCGAGGCATTCGCAGCTTTCCGGTGACAGCGCGAAGGCGTCGAGCGCGCCGGTGAGTTTCAGCGCCGCCCGCGAAACCCAGGCCGCCGCCGGATCGGCGACCGCGAGAACGGCGCTCTCGCCGACCGGGGCGCCGGGCTTGGTCTCGACCCGCCCGTCGATCGTCACCTCGCCGCGGCGGATGGCGTCGCTCGCCCGCGCCCGCGTCGCCACGAGGCCGCGTCGCACCAGCGCCTGATCGAGTCGTTCGCGGGACATGGGCTCAGAGACAGGCGGCGAAGCCGGTGGCGATGGTGTCGAACCACACCCCGGCGCCGAACTTCAGCCACGCCCAGACGGCGACCCCCATCGCGGCGATCAGGATCGGCGCGCCGAGATAGAGAACGGGACGGGGCAGGGTCTTCGTCATGGCGCGAGTATAGGTGAAGGTTGGAAAGACGGAAATGGCGGGACGCCCCCTTCTCCCCTCGTGGGAGAAGGTGCCCCGCAGGGGCGGGTGAGGGGGCGCCGCGAAGCGGCAACCGGGTGGAAGCG
>CALMYM010000015.1 GCA_937873675.1 uncultured Alphaproteobacteria bacterium
GCGGTTCGCCCCGATCACCACGTCGCCGGAGTCGAGGTCGTCGCCGAGGGCGCGCAGCTTGTCGGCGAGGCCGGCGAGGTCGGCGCTGCCCGGGCCGCCCGCCACGGCGTGTTCGTTGCGGCTCCAATGGGCGTCGATCGCCCCGCCGGAAAGATCGTGTGCGACCGCCTCGCGCTCCGCCGGCCCGACCCGCATCACCGCCCGGCGGATGGTCAGGAGGCGGTCGGCGAGGCGCATCTCGTCCGACGTCGTCGTCTCCCGGTCGAGGGCGTGGCGATAGGTCCACAGGCTGAGGAGATGCACCGCGCCGATGCCGATGAGCAGCACCAGCATGGTGCGGACGGCGAGGCTCGAGCCGAAGGCGCGCATGGCCGGTCTCCTCACGAGCGCTCGACGTCGGGGAGGAAGAGGTAGCCGGCGCCGCGCACCGTCTTGATCATCTCGCCGGCGGTCTCGAGCTTCCGTCGGAGCCGGCTCACCTGGACGTCGATCGCCCGATCGAAGGGCTCGGCGTCACGGTTGCGGGTGGCGTCGAGCAGCAACTCGCGGCTGAGCACCCGCTGCGGCGTCTCGAGGAAGGTGAGAAGCAGGTCGTATTCGCCGGTCGAAAGATCGATGACCACACCGCGCGGATCGGTGAGCTCGCGCCGCGCCGTGTCGAGGCGCCAGCCGGCGAAGCGGATCTCTCGCCCGCTGTTCGCGCCCCCGCCCACGCTCGGCCGTGCCCGCCGCAACACGGCGCGGATGCGGGCGAGGAGTTCGCGCGGATGGAAGGGCTTGGCGAGATAGTCGTCCGCGCCCATCTCGAGGCCGAGGATGCGATCGACGTCGTCGCCCTTGGCGGTGAGCATGATCACCGGCAGATCGGAGGACGCGCGCAGTTCGCGGCACAGGGTGAGCCCGTCGGTGCCGGGGAGCATGATGTCGAGCAGGACGAGATCGGGCTTTCGATGGGCGATCGCTTCGCGCATCTCCACGGCGGTTCCGACCGAGGTGACCCTGTGGCCGTCCTCCCTCAACAGTTTCGAGACGAGGCGGCGGATCTCGCCGTCGTCGTCGACCAGCAGGATGTCGCGACCGAGTGTCTCCGTCACGTCTCGCGTCGCCTCCGGTCTCTGCCCCGTTCTCGTCGTGACCGATTTTTCGGCCGGCGACAAGCGTCCGAGGCCGAGACCGCACCGGCCACCGCTTAAGATGTCACGGCCGGCCGCATCCTCCGATCGAGACGTCGACCTCGAAACGAGAGGTCGCACCGGAGCACTCGGTGAGAATGGATCACCACGAGCCGTGGCCTGTCGGGGTCATCCTGGCAGATCGAGGGGAGCGCCGGTGCAATCGGTTGCACGGAAGTCCGCGCAGGATCGACCGCAGGAAGCGCAGCCGCTGTCGGCAGGTTATGCCGAACCGACGAAGTTTCGACCTTTTCCAAACTTCGTCGGTGAAGGCGAGCCCGAACGGGCGTCGGCCGGTCAGGCCGTGATGCTGATGAAATTCGGACGAGTCCGTATTTCATCAGCAGAGTATGACAGGTCGCACACCCCGTCCCATCTATGGACATCCGCCATTCCCTTTGCCACTCTCGATCCGACGGCGATCGTCGCTCACGGCGATTGCCGAGCGAAGCCGTCTCGCCGGAAGATCTGCTTTTCCACGCGGAAAACCCCACCTCACGTCTCCGCGGGGTGGGGTGAAGAGTCTTGGCGTTTCGATCGGCCCCGGGAGAGGGAACCGGGATCTCACTTCTTCTTCTTCTTCGGCTCGGGTTTCGGCTCCGGCGGGGCGAAGGTCTTGACGTAGGCGACGACGCTGTCGATCTCGGCGGCCCCGAGGATGTACTTGAACTGCGGCATCACGATCGCCGGTTCGTCGAAGCGGGCGAGGCCGTTGCGGATGCTCTCCTTCAGTTCGTCGTCACGGCCGACGAGGAAGCCCTCGGTCGTCAGGTCCGGGATGTATTGGCTGTCGCCGAAGAAGGCGGAACGCGGTCCGTCGCCTTTGCCGTGCAGACCGTGGCAGACGGCGCAGTATTCGACGAAGACCTTCTCGCCGTGGGCCACGCTCGGCTTCACGGTCGGGGTGAAACGCGGTCCGGGCTCGACCGCTTTGGAGGCCACCGCCATGCCCTTGGCGGGCATCTTCTCGGCGGCGGAAACCGGCGCCGCGGCCATCGTCGCCACGACCAGACCCACGAGTGTCGACATCCTGATCATGCGAGATGCCCCTTGTTCTCGGGAGCCGCAGCCGCGTCCGCGGCCAGCTCCGCGCGATGGTGTGCCACGATGTGGCGGGTCGCCGTGGGGGGGCGGGGGGTGGGGGTACATTCCGGCTGAGCGGAAAGCCAGCTTTGTCGTGAAAAAACCGGGTGCGGAGCCTACGCCTGCCCCGCCACTGCGCCTCTCCACCGTTGTCGAAACCCTTGCGCGCGCCTCGCG
>CALMYM010000016.1 GCA_937873675.1 uncultured Alphaproteobacteria bacterium
TAACCGAAGACCAGGCTGGTGTCGTCCTGCGGCAACATCCCCTTGGGCACCACCATGTAGAGCCACACCGTCGCCGCCACCGTGGCGCTCGCCAGCACCGCCATCGACCAGGGATGGGCGAGGGTGAAGCCGAGCGACCGGCCGTAGAGCTTGGCCACCTTCGTCACCGCCCGATCCGTCGCCGCTTCCGCCCGCGTCGGCGGTCCGCCGCGAATGAACCGGCCGCAGATCATCGGCGTCACGGTCAGCGACACCACCGTCGACACCAGGATGGCGAAGGTCATGGTGAAGGAGAATTCGGCGAAGAACTTGCCGATCATTCCGGAGGTGAACATCAGCGGGATGAAGGCGGCGATCAGCGACAGACCGATCGCCACCACCGTGAAGGCGATCTGTCGCGCCCCCGCCAGCGCCGCGGCGAGCGGCGTCGCCCCGGCCACCCGCTGGCGATGGATGTTCTCGATCATCACGATGGCGTCGTCGACGACGAAGCCGACGGCGATGGTCAGCGCCATCAGCGACAGATTGTCGATCGAGAAGCCGACCACCCACATCGCCGCGAAGGTGCCGGCGAGCGACAGCGGCACGGTGATGCCGGCGGCGATCGTCGGGGTGAGGCGGCCGAGGAAGGCGATCACCACCATCATCACCAGGGCGATGGCGACGAACAGCGTGTTGCGCGTGTCGGTGACGCCCGCGCGGATGGTCACCGTGCGGTCGTTGACCACCGAGAACTTCAGTTCGGCCGGGACCCAGCGCTTCAGCTCGGGGATCAGCGCCCTCACCCGGTCGACCGTGTCGATGACGTTGGCGTCGGCCTGTTTGGTGAGGTTGAGGATCACCGCCGGTCGGTCGTTGTACCAGCCGGCGGCGCGGGTGTTGCGCACGCCGGAGACGACGGTGGCGACGTCCTTGACCCGCACGATCGCCCCGCCGACCGCCTTCACCACGATCTGTTCGTAGTCCTCCGGCCGCGCCAGCCGATCGTCGGCGGAGATCGTCTCGACGATCTCGTCGCCCTGGATCTGGCCGAGCGCCCCGCGCACGTTGGCATTGGCGATCGCCTTGCGGAGATCGTCGAGGCCGATGTTGGCCGCCGCCAACCGTGCCGGATCGGCCCGCACCCGGATCGCCGGCTGCTCGCCGCCGGTCACCGTGACGTCGGCGACGCCCTCGACCTGAGACAGGCGCTGAACGATCACCGTGTCGGCGATGTCGTAGATCTCGGCGACCGACAGCGTCTCGGAGGTGAGCGCCAGGATCAGCACCGGCATCCCCGCCGGGTTGAACTTGCGCAAGGAGGGTGCGGTGGTCAGGTCGCTCGGCAGATCGCTCGCCGCCGCGTTGATCGCCGCCTGCACGTCGCGCGCCGCGCCGTCGATCTTGCGCGACGGGTCGAACTGCACCGTGATGCTGGTCGCTCCGAGCAGCGAATAGGAGGTGATCTCGCTCACCCCGGCGATCGTTCCGAGATGGCGCTCGAGCGGCGCCGCCACGCTCGCCGCCATGGTCTCGGGATCCGCCCCCGGCCGGTTGGCCGAAACGCGGATGGTCGGGAAGTCGACCGACGGCAGGCTCGCCACCGGCAGCTGGAAATAGGCGACCATCCCGGCCAGGAACAGCCCGACGGCGAGAAGGATGGTCCCCACCGGACGACGGATGAACGGGCCGGAGATGTCGATCATTCGACCGCCTCCTCCGTCGTCTCGCCCACGTCGTCGATCGCCCGCTTGCCGCCGCCGCGCAGCCGCGCCGCCGCCCGCTCGATGGCGAGATAGACGACCGGCGTGGTGTAGAGGGTGAGGAGCTGAGAGAGCAGCAATCCGCCGACGATGGTGACGCCGAGCGGAATGCGCAGCTCCGAGCCCGGTCCGTGCGCCAGAGCCAACGGCACCGCGCCGAGGAGCGCCGCGAGCGTCGTCATCATGATCGGCCGGAAACGCCTGAGGCACGCCTCGACGATCGCCTCGTGCGGACCGAGGCCACGCACCCGTTCGGCGACGATGGCGAAGTCGATCATCATGATGGCGTTCTTCTTGACGATGCCCATCAGCAGCACGATGCCGATCAACGCGACGATCGACAACTGGTGCCCGGTGAGCGACAGCGCGATCAGCGCCCCGACGCCGGCCGAGGGCAGCGTCGTCAGGATGGTGAAGGGATGGGCGAAGCTCTCGTAGAGCACGCCCAGCACCACGTAGATGGTGGCGATCGCCGCCAGGATCAGCCACGGCTGCGAGGCGAGCGAGCGGGCGAACTCGGCCGCATCGGCGTCCGGCTCGCCGATCACCGCCTCGGAGATGCCGATCTCGTCGCGCACCTCCTCGATCGCCGCCAACGCCTGCTCGAGCGACACGCCCTCGGCGGTGTCGAAGGACAGCGTCGCCGCCGGGAACTGATCGGAGCGGGTCACCGACAGCGGCGCCGTCTGGCGCGTGATCCGGGCGAAGGAGGAGAGCGGCACCGGCCCGCCGCCGGTCGCGGTGACGTGCAGCCGCCCCATCACCGAGACGTCGCGCGCCTGCGCCGGATCGGCCTCCAGGATCACCCGATACTGGTTCGACTGGGCGTAGATGGTCGAGATCTGCCGCTGGGCGAAGGCGTTCGCCAGCATGTCGTCGATCGCCTGCACCGTGACGCCGTAGAGACCGGCGCGGTCGCGATCGATCTCGATGTGGGCCCGCAAGCCCCCTTCCTGGTTCTCCAGCGCCACGTGGCGGAACTCCGGCCGCGCGGCGAGCGCCTGCGCCAACGCCTGCCCGCTCTCGGAGATCAGCGGCCCGTCGGTCCCGGTCAGCGTGTACTGGTACTGCGAGCGCGAGGTCCGGGTGCCGATGCGCACGTCCTGCACCGGCTGGACGTAGACCGTTGCCCCCGGCACCGCCGCACCGAGCCGGCGCAGCCGGTCGGCGATCTCGTCGGCCCGCGCGCTGCGCTTCTCGCGCGGCTTCAGGTCGACCGTCATCCGCGCGGTGTTGCCGGTGGCGTTGAGCGAGCCGACGCCGAGCACCGAGACGACGCCGCCGACGTCCGGATCGCCGGCGAAGGCCGCCGCCACCCGATCCTGCAGCCGCACCATCTCGGCGAAGGAGGACTGCGGTGCCCCTTCGAGCACCACCGAGACGAGGCCGGTGTCCTGGTTGGGCAGGAAGCCCTTGGGCGCCACGACGTAGAGCCAGCCGGTGAGCCCGAGCGTCGCCGCGGTGATCACCAACACCAGGCCCTGGCGCTCGAGCGCCCAGGCGAGCGAGCGCTCGTAGCCGCGCGCCATCGCCGTGATCGGCCATTCGAAGACGGCGAAGAGCCGCCCGACGAAGCTCTTCGGATCATGGCTCTCGTGCCCCTTCAGGAGCCGGCCGCACATCATCGGCGTCAGCGTCAGCGACACCACCGCCGACACCACCACAGCGATCGACAGCGTCAGCGCGAACTCGCGGAACATGCGCCCGACGAGCCCGGTCATGAACAGGAGCGGGATGAACACCGCGATCAGCGACAGGGTCAGCGAGATGACGGTGAAGCCGATCTCCGCCGCGCCTTCGCGCGCCGCCTCGAGCGGCCCGAGACCGCCCTCCTGCCGGCGTACGATGTTCTCGATCATCACGATGGCGTCGTCGACGACGAAGCCGGTGCCGATGGTCAGCGCCATCAGCGACAGATTGTCGAGGCTGAAGCCGACCGCCCACATCGCCGCGAAGGTGGCGACGATGGAGAGCGGCAGGGTGACGCCGGCGATGATCGTGGCGCGCACCGAGCGCAGGAAGACCAGCACCACCATCACCACCAGCGCCGCCGACAGCACCAGCGTGAACTGCACCTCGGCGATCGAGGCGCGGATGATGTCGGTGCGGTCGTGGACGACCTCGAGCTTCACCCCCGCCGGCATCGACCGTTGCAGCCGCGGCACCTCTGCCATCAGCCGACCGACGGTGTCGACGATGTTGGCGCCCGGCTGCTTCTGCACGTCGAGGATGACCGCCGGCTTGCCCTTGTACCAACCGCCGACGAAGGCGTCCTCGAGCCCCTCGACCGCGTCGGCGACGTCGCCGAGCAGCACCGGCACGCCGTTCTTCTTGGCCACCACCAGCCGGGTGAACCCCTCGACCGCGGAGATCTGATCGTTGGCGCCGATGGTGTAGGACTGCGTCGGCCCGTCGAGCGCCCCCTTCGAGCCGGCGACGTTGCCGGCGACGATCGCCGTCCTCAGATCCTCGAGCCCGAGGCCGTAGGAGGCGAGCCGCGTCAGATCGGCTCGCACCCGGATCGCCGGGCGCACGCCGCCGGCGAGCGACACCCGGCCGACGCCGGAGACCTCGGAGAGCCGCGGGGTGATCAGCGTGTCGGCGAGATCGGAGAGGAGCCGCAGCGGCGCCGTGTCGGAGGAGAGCGCCAGCGTCAGCACCGGCGTGTCGGCCGGATTGACCTTCGAATAGACGGGCGGATAGGGCAGGCTCGACGGCAGCGTCGATCCGGCGGCGTTGATCGCCGCCTGGACGTCCTGCGCCGCCGCGTCGATGTCGCGGTCGAGGGCGAACTGCAGGGTGACGCGGGAGAGACCGTAGGAACTCTCCGAGGTCATCGACGTCAGCGACGGGATCTTGCCGAACTGCCGCTCGAGCGGCGCCGTGACGATGTCGGCGATGGTCTCGGGATTGGCGCCCGGCATCCTCGTGGTGATCTGCAGGGTCGGGAAGTCGACCTGCGGCAACGACGACACCGGCAGTCGCAGGAAACCCAACACGCCGACGATCAGGATCGCCGCCGCGATGAGCGACGTGGCGATCGGTCGGTCGATGAAGGGCCGGGAAACGCTCATGGCGCGGCGCCCGGTCGCGACCCTCCGGCGCCGCCGGCCGCCGCGCCCTGACCGCCACCCTGGCCCGCCGCGCCCTGGCTGCGGCCTTCACCACCACCTTGCGGCCGCCGCCGGCCTTCGCCACCGCCCTGGCCACCGCCTTGGCCGCGACGCTCGCCCGCCGCGGGCTTCGCCGGTTCGTTCGCCGAAGTCGCGTCCTTGCCGTCCTTGGTGCCCTCGCCGCCCTCCGCCGTCGGCTTGACCTTGGCGCCGTCGGTGAGGCGGGTGAAGCCGGTGGTGACCACCTTCTCGCCGACCTCGACGCCACTCGAGATCACCGCCCGATGCTCGTCCTGACGACCGACGCCGACCGGCCGCCGTTTCACCTTGTCCTCGTCGCCGAGGACGTAGACGAAGGCGCCGTCGCTGCCGCGTTGCACCGCCGCCGTCGGCACCACCGTGGCGCCTTTCAACGTGTCGACGAGGACCCGCACGTCGACGAACTGGCCCGGCCACAGCCGCGTCGTCGCATTGGGCAACGTCGCCTTGATCTTCACCGTCCCGGTGGTGCTGTCGACCTGGTTGTCGACCACTTCGATATGGCCGCGATCGAGCACCTCGCGCGGATCACCGCCGACGACTTCGACCGGCACGGCCCCGCGCGCCTGCGCCGCCAAGAGCGTCGCCAGTTGCTGCTGCGGCAGGGTGAAGGTCACGGCGATCGGCCGGAGCTGGGCGATCGACACGATGCCGGCGGTGTCGGAGGCGCGCACCAGCGTGCCGACGTCGACGGCGCGGATGCCGGTGCGGCCGGAGATCGGCGCCCGGATCGTCGTGTTGTCGAGGTTGAACTTCGCCGCGTCGATGATGCCCTGGTCGATCTTCAGCTGCGCCTCGAGCTTGGCGACGACGGCGCGCTGGGTGT
>CALMYM010000017.1 GCA_937873675.1 uncultured Alphaproteobacteria bacterium
CCGGCCCCGCCGACGAGCAGGGCGACGGCGGGTTCGGCGCCGGGGCGGCGGGCATGGTGGACGAGGGCGTCCTCCACGGGGCCGCCGATCCCGCCGAGGTAGACGATGGCGCGGGTGTCGGGATCGTGATGGAAGAGGGCGATGGCGGACGCCGCGTCGATGCCGCGGACGGGATCACCACCGATGCCGAGGACACTCGTCTGGCCGAGCCCGGCGGCGGTCAGGCGATGACAGGCCTCGTAGGACAACGATCCGCTGCGGGAGATCACGCCGAGGGGCCCCGGCTCGAAGCAGAACGACGGCATGAAGCCGAGCTTCGCCTTGCCCGGCGAGATCAGGCCGGGCGAATTCGGCCCGACGAGATCGGCGCCGTTGGCGAGCGCCACAGCCCGCATCTCCATGGCGTCGAGCACCGGCAGGCCATCGCCGGGATAGGCGACGAGCGGACAGCCGGCCTCGATCGTCTCGACCACCGCGTCGAGCGCGACCGTCGCGGGGACATAGACGAGCGCCGCGTTGGCGCCGGTCTCCCGCAACGCATCGGCAACGCGGCCGAAGACGGGGACACCTTCGACGACCCGTCCGTCACCGCCCGGCGCCACACCGGCGACCACGCGGGTGCCGGAGGCGGCGAGATCGCGCGCCGAGAAGGCCCTGAACTTGCCGGTGATGCCGACGATCATGACGCGAGCGTCTTCGTGCAGGAGAATGCTCATGCGGCGATCTCCGTCCGCGAGACGATGTCGGCGACCGCCCGTTCGAGCGAGGCGTGATTGGCGTAGCCGGCCTCCCGCAGGATCTCGGTGGCCTCGTCGCTGCGGGTTCCGGCGAGGCGCAGCGCCACCGGTTTCCCCGACGTCCGTCGTGCCAGCACGTCGACCAGGGTGCGGGCCACGCGGTCGGTGTGGAGACCGCCGCCGAACATGCTGACGAGGATGCCCCGCACCCCCGGCGCACGATCGAGGAGATCGAAGGCGAGATCGAACCCGGCCGGCGTCGGATTGCCGCTCACGTCGAGGAAGCAGGCCGGTGACGACCCGGCCGCATCGATGGCGTCCATCGCCGCCATCGTCATACCGGCCCCACCGGAGACCAGCCCGACCCGTCCCTCGAGCCACACCAGCATGAGATTGCCGTCGGTACAGCGGCGGATGTCCTCGTCCGCCTCTTCGCGCTCGGTGGCGATCGCCTCCGCGGTCCGCGATCGGCGAAAGGCGGCGGCCTCGTCGAGGACCACCTTGGCGTCGGCGGCGACCAGAGACCCGTCCTTGCGCACCACCAGCGGATTGATCTCGACGGTCAGGCACTCGTTGTCGACGGCGACCTGCAACAGCCGCCGCGCCAGACCGACGACCTTCTCGCGGATCTTCGCGTCCGGCTCGACCGTCTCGAGAATCCGGCGCAAGCGGTGTCCCTGGAAGTTCCGAGGAAGACCGAAGGCATAGGCCGTCGGTGCCGGCCCCTGTTCGATGTCGACGCCGCCTCGCGGTGAATAGAGGACGGTCATTCCGCCGACCCGCCCGTCGACGACCACCGCGAGATACAGCTCGCGATCGATGTCGAGCCAGCTCTCGACCAGAATCGACTTCGGACGCTCGCCGCCGAACTCCGTCGACATTATCGTGCAGAATGCATTCTCAAGTCGGGAAGCATCTTCGCACTTCAGCACTCCTCCGGATTTCCCCCGTCCGCCGGAGCTCACCTGAGCCTTGGCGGCGACGGGGTACGCGATGGGACGAACGGTGAGCTCCTCTCGGCTCGACACTTCAAAGCTCTGAGGAACGGGGATGCGCGCTTCACGGAGAAGGGCTTTCCCACGGGCTTCGGTCAACAACATAGATGCATAATGCATTATCCAGAATTCGTGTCAACGGCCATTCGCGAATTCGAAGGGGCAGGCGCGCGGTGGCAGGCACCGTGCGGACCGGAGCACTGCCCGGGCCGGGTTCGGATCATGCGACCGGCGATGGCTCGCCATCGTGAAGACGGCCGAAGACACCGATGGGTCCGGATCGGCGATCGGTGGCGTTTTTATTGTTTCGACAAGGATTTTCCCTCTTTTCCTGACCGACCCGAGCCTCCGTGCGCCGTACCGATCGACCGCCGCCCCCCTGGATGCGGCCACATTCGACGGCGGTGCGGACCCGGGAGCGGCTGGCGCCGAATCCAAGCGTCACCCGACGTTCCGCCGTCAGATTGACACCTCGTAGATCGATAATGCATTTTATATGAACATCCATCGATGCCGTCGATCGCGAGGTCGGGCGGCCCGCCCTACCCTCTCGCTGTCCCTGGAGCGGAGTTCACATGAATCGGCAGATCCTCGCCGGGAAGACCGTGCTCGAAATCGGCACCATGTTGGCGGCCCCCTTCGCCGCGCACATCCTGGCGCGTCTGGGGGCGAGCGTGATCAAGCTCGAATCGCCGGTCGGCGATCCGACGCGCAGTCTGGTGCGAGGCGGGCCGAGCGGCACCTACATCGCCTACAGCCACGGCAAGCGGAGCCTCTGCGTCGATCTGGCCTCACCGGAGGGACGCGACGTGCTCCGCCGGCTGGTGCCGACGGTCGACGTCGTTCTCCACAATCTGGCGCCGGCGTCGGCCCGCCGCCTCGGTCTGACCTACGAGGAATGTGCCGAGCTCAATCCGGACATCGTCTACTGCCACATCCGTGGCTACAACGACGGGCCGCAGGCGGACGACCTCGCCTCGAACCCGATCGCGGAGGCGGCGACGGGCGTCATGGACGCCCATCGGATCGACGGGCGGCCGACCCGTCTCGGCCCCTCCTATCACGATCAGTTCGCCGGCTGTTACGCGGTCATCGGCATCCTCACCGCCCTGATGGAACCGCCGCGAGGCGCGGCCAATCGCAAGATCGAAGTCGGCCTCTACGAGACCGGCCTGCACGTCGGCGCGCGGGACTACGCCGGCGTGCAGCTCAAGCTTCATCTGACCGGCAAGCCCGATCCCGAGCCCTCGGGCGAGTTCAGCATGCCCGGCTACGGCGCCTACGAGACCGCCGACGGTCGGTGGATCTATCTCGTCATGCTGACCGATCGCCATTGGGCCGACTTCTGGCGCGCTCTCGGACGCGACGTCGACCCCCAACTCGCCACCTTGCGCCAACGCAAGAAGGCCCGAACCGGCGTCGAGCAGTTGGTTCGCACTGCGGTGCGAGCGCACCGCTACGACGAACTGGCCGCCATCCTCGGTGCGGCGCGTTTCGGCTTCACCGAAGTTCTTCCCATGGACCGCGTTCTCGACGCGCCGCAGGCCCGCCACGGCGCCAAGGTCGCCCATCTCGCCTTCCAGGGTCTGCCCTTCGACCTTCCGGATCTCCCCTTCGAAGCGGCCGCGCCGGCCGAACCGGAACGTCCGCCGCCGCTCCTCGGCGAGCATACGCTCGAGGTGCTGGAAGCTCTCGCCTTCGATGAAGCGGATCGCCGCCGTCTGCTGGCGGCCGGGGTCGCGATCGTCCCCGACCCGGCGAAGCCCGTCTGGGCCCCCGAGCGTCGGCAACGGTGACGAGATCCGGCAGAGGTCGGCGGACGCGAGCCGAGTTCCGCCTCCGACCGACCGGTGCTCGGCGCTCCTATCGCAGGTAGGCTCGGAACCGTTTCAGCGCGAACACGAACAGCACTGCGCCGATCGCCGCCAAAGCGACGAACTGCGGCCAGACGATGTCTAGGCCGGCGCCGCGATAGAGGATCGCCTGGGCGAGCTTGACGAAATGGGTGTTGGGGGCGGCGAGCATCAGGGTCTGGATGAACTCCGGCATGCTCTCGCGCGGCGTCGTCGAGCCGGAGAGGACCTGCAGCGGCAGGAGAATCAGCATCATCAACAGCCCGAACTGGGGCATCGATCCCGACACGGTGGCGAGGAAGATCCCCATCGAAGTGGTGGCGAAGAGATGCACGGTGACACCGAGGAGGAAGAGCAGGACCGACCCCTCGACCGGGATCGCCAGGGCGCCACGGACGACGAAGACGAGTGAGAAGGCGGAGGCCGCGAGGACGACCGCCCCCATCGACCAGACCTTGGCGACCATGATCTCCAGGGGCGTCACCGGCATCACCAGGAGATGCTCGATGGTCCCGTGTTCGCGCTCGCGGATGAGGGCGGTACCGGTGAGGATGATCGACAGCATCGTGACGGCGTTGATCACCTCCATCACCGCGGCGAAGCGACCCGGATCGAGGTTGGGATTGAAGCGCGCCCGCTGCACCAGTTCGACCGGGAGTGCGGTCGGCGTGCGGCGATGGGCCAGGAATTCGGAGACCTCGCCGGCGACGATCGATTGGACGTAGCCGCTGCCGGTGAAGGCCTGCGACATGCGGGTCGCGTCGACGTCGAGCCGCAGCGCCGGAGCTCGACCAGCGAGAACGTCACGCTGGAAGTCGGGCGGGATCCACAGAGTGAAGGTGTCGAGGCCGAGATCCATGCGCCGGTCGGCCTCGGTCGGCGCGATGCGCACCGGTCGTGAGAAGTAGGGTGGGACGAAGGCACCGACGATACGCTCGGACAAGGGTGAGCGATCTTCGTCGACGGTGGCGATGGCAGCGTTGGAGACCATCTCGGGCATCGCCGTCGCGGCGACGTAGATGGACACCGTGAAGGCGAAGACGATCAGAACCAGAAGGATCGGATCGCGCAGGAGGCCCCGCAGCTCCTTGATGCCCAGATCGAACACCTTCGAGACCGTCATGGCTCAGGCCTCCTGCTTCTTCGACAAGAGTGCCGCGAGAGCGACCAGCACCGGCCCGGCCAGCGCCAGTGGTATGAAAGCCGGCCACAGGTCGGCGAAGTCCAGTCCCTTGGAAAAGGCGCCGCGCGAGATGGTGATGAAGTGAGCGGTCGGATAGATCCGCCCGATGACCGCGCGGACGCCGCTGGGCGAGGAGACGGGATCGATCATGCCGGAGAACTGGACCGCCGGTAGCAGGGTGAGGATCGCCGTGCCGAACAGCGCCGCGATCTGGCTGTGCATGAAGGTGGCGATGAGGAGCCCCAGCGCCGTCGCGGCGCAGACGTAGAGCAGCGCTCCCGCCGCGAAGGCGAGCGGGCTGCCGGTGAAGGGAACGCGGAAGACGGCGACCGCGAGGGCGGTGAGCAGGACGAAGTTGATCATGCCCAGCACGACGTAGGGCAACTGCTTGCCGATCAGGAACTCGAGCCGTCCGAGCGGCGTCACGTAGAGGTTGACGATCGAGCCGAGCTCCTTCTCCCGCACCACGCTCATCGCCGCGAGCATCGCCGGGATCATCAACAGCAGCAACGGCATCACCGCCGGCACCATCGCCACCAGGCTCTCGACGCGCGGGTTGTAGCGGAAGCGGGTCTCGATCGCATGGCTCCCCGCCGGCGCACGCTTACCGAGGAGGAGGCGGGTGCGTTCGCTCAGCCAGTGCAGGTGCATGCCCTGGACGTAGCCGGCGATGGTCTGAGCCCGCATCGGCATGGCGCCGTCGATCCAGGCGCCGATCTCCACCGGCCGGCCGCGATCGAGATCGCGACCGAAGCCCGGGGGGATCTCGAGCGCCAGACCGAGCTCGCCGGCCCGCATGCGCCGGTCGAGGTCGGCGTGATCGACGATCTCCGGCCGCTCGACGAAGTAACGCGAGCCGGCGATCTCCTGGACGTAGGCGCGGCTCACCGGCGTCCGGTCGAGATCGAGCACGGCGAAGGTCAGGCCCTCGACGTCCATGTTGATGCCGTAGCCGATCACCACCATGAGGATGAGACTGCCGATCAGCGCCAGGGTGGCGCGGATCGGATCGCGCTTGATCTCGAGCGCTTCGCGCCGCGAGCAGGCGAGCATCCGCCGCGGATCGAAACCGCGTCGGGCGGTGACCGGTGTGCCGTTCGCCTCGCTCGCCGCGAGCGCCGTCGCCGATCCGCTCGTCTCGACCGCACGAGCCTCGCGCAACAGATCTATGAAGGCCTCCTCGAGCGTCGCGGCGCCGCGTGTCTCGACGATGCGGCGCGGTGCATCGCTGACCAGCACCCGGCCGGCATGCATCAGAGAGATGCGATCACAGCGCTCCGCCTCGTTCATGAAGTGGGTCGAGACGAAGATGGTGACGCCGTCGTTGCGCGCGAGGTCGATCAGGATCTGCCACAACGCATCGCGGGCGATCGGATCGACGCCCGAGGTCGGTTCGTCGAGGATCAGGATGTCGGGCCCGTGGACCAGCGCCACGGCGAGCGACAGGCGTTGGCGGATGCCGAGCGGCAGCGCCTCGGGCAGGGCGTCGAGCACGTCGGCGAGGTCGAGCCGCCGCACCAGGGCGTCGATACGCGGCGCGATCGTTTCTGGCGGCAGTTCGAACAGCCGGGCGTGGAGGTCGAGGTTCTGGCGGACCGTGAGTTCGCCGTAGAGCGAAAAACTCTGCGACATGTAGCCGACCCGCCGCCGCGTCTCGAGATCGTGGGGATCGAAGGGATGACCGAAGAGCCGGGAGGTGCCGGCGCTGGCCGGCAACAGCCCGGTCAGCATCTTCATCGTCGTGGTCTTGCCGCAGCCGTTGGAGCCGAGGAAACCGAAGATCTCGCCGCGATGGATGCGGAAGCCGACATCGTCGACGGCGACGAAATCGCCGAAACGTTTGGTCAGATTCTCCGCTTCGACCACGGTGTCGCCATCGTCGGCGATCCGCGGCGGCACCACCACGGCGTGGTGGCCCATGCGGTCCTCCTCGGGCAGGAGAGCGATGAAGGCGGCATCGAGATCGCTCGTTCCGGTGCGGCCGAGGAGATCGGTCGGCGTTCCGGTCGCCATCACCCGTCCGGCGTTCAACGCCACCAGATGATCGAAGCGCGCCGCCTCCTCCATGTAGGCGGTGGCGACGACGACGCTCATGCCCGGCCGGGCCGCCCGGATCTCGTCGATCAGGTCCCAGAACTGACGGCGCGACAGCGGGTCGACGCCGGTGGTCGGCTCGTCGAGGACGAGCAGGTCGGGGTCGTGGACGAGGGCGCAGCACAGGCCGAGCTTCTGCTTCATGCCGCCCGAGAGGTCGCCGGCCGGCCGGTCGGCGAAGGGTGCGAGACCGGTGGCGTCGAGGAGGTCGGCGATCCGCCGTCGCCGTTCCGCCGAACCATGTCCGAAGAGGCGGGCGAAATAGTCGACGTTCTCCTCGACCGACAGCGTGGCGTAGAGGTTCTTGCCGAGACCCTGCGGCATGTAGGCGATGCGCGGGCAGACCTCGTCGCGATGGGCGACGCGCGCCATGTCACCGCCGAGCACCTCGACACGACCGCCGGGCACCCGACGTGCGCCGGCGACGAGGGCGAGCAGGCTCGACTTGCCGACCCCGTCCGGACCGATCAGGCCGACCATGCGGCCGGCCGGCAGGTCGAGATCGACGGCGTCGAGAGCGACGGTCCGACCGAACCTCAACGTCACACCGACGAGGCGGGCGACGAGCGGCACTGGCGAGCCGGGGGCGGTCATTCGAGCAATCCGCGGTCGAGTTCCGCCGGCCAGGACAGCGCCGGGTCGAGCCGGATGTGGGCGACGCCGGGAAGTCCCGTCTTCACCCGGTCGATGTGGGCAGCGAGGAGGTCGGGCGAGATCCGTGCCTTGACCCGGAACATCAGCTTCTGCCGTTCCTTGACGGTCTCCACCGTCTTCGGCGTGAACTGGGCGACGTCGGCGACGAAGGCCACCTCCGCCGGCAAGACGTATCGCGGCGCGGCGTCGAGGACGATCCGCACCTCCGCGCCGAGCTGGACGCGGCCGGCCTGTTCGGTCGGCAGGAAGATGGTCATGAAGACGTTGCCGAGATCGACCACGTCGAGGATGCGGCCGCCGGCGCCGACGATCTCGCCGGGTTGGGCGATGCGATATTGGACGCGACCGTCGCGCGGGCTACGCAATTCGGCGTCGGCGAGTTCGACGTCGATGCGGGCGAGCGTCGCCTTCGCCGCCTCCACCGCGGCCTGCGCATTGACCACCTGGGAACGCGCCGCGCCGATCGCCGCTTCACTCGCCGCGACCTGTGCCTCGGCCGCGGCCAAGGCGGCACGGGAGCCCAAGGCGCGGGCTCGGTCGTCGTCGAGGGTCTGGAGCGAAACGCTGTTCGATCGCGCCAGTTGCTCGGTTCGGCCGAGCTTCTGGTCCGCCGCGTCGCGCTCGGCCCGGCGTTGCTCGACCACCGCGAGCGCAGCTTGGCTCTCGGCTCGCCGTTGCGCCACCTGTGCTTCGGCGGTCTCGACGCCGATCTCGGCACGCTTCAGTTGAGCTTCGGCCTCGCGGCGCTGCGCCATGAGCGGATCGGTGTCCATGCGGACGAGGACCTGACCGGCAGCGACACGATCACCTTCGTCGACCAGGATCTCGCGGATGCGACCGGGAGATCTCGCGGCGATGTCGACCTCCACCGCCTCGATCCGGCCGTTGCCGGAGGCGATGCCCTCGACGAGATCACGGGGGAAGAGGCGATCGCGCAGGACGAAGCCACCGATGGCCATCCCGGCCACCACCGCGATCACGACCCAACCGGTACGAGAGATCGACGGCATCGCTTCACCTCTTTCTCCGTGGCTGCGAACCATCGGGTGGCGAAGACCGCAAACGAACGGGTTCGCACCCATCGCATGTCAGAATGCGCGCGGCGTCTCGCCGCTTCCATGATCAAAGTCAACGACTGTTGACTTCGTCTGATCCCATTCTCGCCGGACGATCGAGTCGGAGGCGGACATGACAGAAGGTGAAAGGCGTCCCCGCGACGGGCGAATGACGCGCGAGCACATTCTGACCGCGGCTGCCCGTCGCTTCGCGACGCACTCCTACGAGGCGACCGGACTGCGCGACATCGCCCGCGACGTCGGCGTCGACGTCGCGCTGGTCCATCGCAGCTTCGGTTCCAAGGAGAAGCTGTTCGTGGAGGCGTTGGCTCATGCGGTTCGGCCGGAATTCGCCATCGAGATGCTCAGCACGGAGTCCGGCACGGATCTGGCGCGACGGGCCTTCGAGCACGATCCCGAACGCGAAACGGACGCCGATCCTCTGGCACTGCTGGTCCACTCGATCGCGAGCCCCGGAGCGCTGCCGCTGATCCGCCGCTTCACGATGTCGGAGTTCATCGGCCCGTTGGCCGAACGCCTCGAGGCGCCGGGCGCGTCGAGGGCGGCACTGATCGCGGCATGCCTCATCGGCATCCGCATCTTTCGCGACGTGCTCGAGGTGGAAGCGATGAACGATGCGGCTCGTCCGACCCTCGAGCCACTGATCGCCGACGTTTTCTCCACCATCTTGTCGGGAGGAAACCAGTAGGCCGACGGATGAGCGGGCCTGCGCCTTCAAACGTTTCCGCTACATGACGACACTTCTCGTCGGCATCGGCCTCGAAACGAGCGTCATGCTGACGCGGCCCCGGAATTCTGACCTCTGAAGAGAGATACTTGTCGAAGGGAATATGGTTCGAGCTGCGGTTGGCCGCCGAGCAGAGGTACCGGTTCAATGGCGCCCTCGACGACATCGTTTCGGCCGATCTCGCCCCTTCCCTGCTCCGATCGGTCGTCGCGCCTCGCGTCCCTGAAACCCCTGGGAACTTTCCCTGTTCGGCGGCAGGGATTCCCGCATCATCCCCCTGAACAAAATGGGGTCCGGATCGCCCATCGAGCCCTCATTCGATGGAATCGGCAGATTTTCCCCGCAAGTTCCCTGAAAGCAGAGAATTCCGAGACCGGTTCGCGCTCGACCGCGTCCACCGCCACCGACCGGTGAGCCGCACGACCCGTTCGCACCGTCCGTTCGACGCGCTCGGGTCGAGGCTTCGTGCTCGCCGGTCCCCGCCCGGCTGCGGCTTCGCCCACCGCGACGCTCGCTGTGGGTGAAGCCCGTCGGTCCGTTGCACCGACCGCCGCGCCGATGCCGGCATGGCTCCCTCGGTGAGGTGGGCCGGGGCGCCCGCGACGGCGTCACCGGCCCGTGACGATCGACGGCGCGAGCGCCGTCGCTCCGATCAATCCAGCGGCTCCTGGCGACGCTGGGGTCGTTCACCCCGATTGTTGTTCCCCATACCGTTCAGGATGCCGTTCAGGACCTTCAGTCCGGCGTCGGGATCACGACGCGGGCGCTCCTGCTGCGGGCGGCGATTGTCGGGTCTGCGCTGCTGCTCGCGGGTCGGACGGGCAGGCTTGACGTCTCGCGGACGCGTCGGCCTCTCCAACTGCCGCTTCGGCGGCCGGACCGGCTCGGTTCGCGACGGCCTCGGCGGCACGTAACGCTGGGTGGGAGCGTTCGACCGATAGGCCGGTGGGGGCGGCGTGTATGCCGGCGGCGTATAGGCCGGTGCCGCCGGCCTGTAGGCCGGCGCTGCCGGTGCGTACGCCGGTGCGGACGGCGCGCGTCCGCCGGTGCAGCTGCGGGTGCGCGGATGGTAGGTCGTTCCGTCCTCACAGACGTGGCGTCCCGCCGCATTGAGGACCTGTCCCGGGATCACGCAGACCGGAGCCTGTCGGGCGGACGACGGCGGAGCGACCGGCGGCGGCGGGTTGCCCGGCGGTTCCTGGCGCGGAGCGACCGGCAGCGGCGGTGCGAGCGGCAATCCCTGCGGGGGAACCGGCGGCGGCGGCGTCAGCGGCTGCTGCGGCGGGTTCGGAACCGGGGGAGCCGGCCCCGGCGGATT